>NZ_JAKUFQ010000012.1:0-92524 GCF_022663475.1 Bacillus cereus group sp. BfR-BA-01382 | reverse complement strand
CTATCTTTCTTATGATAAGATAGCTTTTTTCTATTTCTTGGATATCCTGGTATAACTTTATTTATTTTAAAATTTTCACAATCACGTTTTTCTCTGGAAAATAGTTTACAATGTAATCAAGTTACAAATGATATTCACCTTAAAAAGTGTGCATTTGTGTCTATTTTTTAACAATATATCAAAAACTATTGCCTTCTATAAATTAATAGGTTTATATTGTTTTATTGGCATAGTTTCAATCCAAGGAGAAAGGAGATTTTCAATCGTGCAACTAAAGAAAGCGTTTTGGAAGTTGGCTTCGCTTCTTCCGTTATCATTACTTCTGTTCCTCGGTGGCTGTGATAAAAAACTCGCAGTATTAAATCCGCAAGGACCTGTTGCAAAAGCACAGTATGATTTAATTGTTTGGTCATTCTTGCTTATGTCATTAATTATCGCAATTGTATTCATTCTGTTTACAGTCATCTTGATTCGTTATCGTGAAAAACCAGAGAATATGGACTATGAGCCACCTGAACAACACGGTAACACATTACTAGAAATTATTTGGACGCTTGTTCCTGTTATTATCGTTATCGCATTATCGATTCCAACAGTAAAAGCAACTTATGCTTCGGAAGAGGTTCCGAAAGAGTCCAAACATATTAAACCAGTTGAAATTTATGTTACATCTGCAAACTGGAAATGGTTATTCAGTTACCCAGAGGAAAAAATTGAAACCGTTAACTATTTAAATATCCCAGCTGGTGTACCAATTCAATTCAAACTGACTTCTGTCGGCCCAATGAATGCTTTCTGGGTACCAGAACTTGGTGGTATGAAGTACACAATGGATGGCATGATTATGGATCTTTATTTACAAGCTGATAAGCCAGGTTCTTACCTAGGCCGTAGTGCGAACTTCTCTGGTGAAGGATTCACACACATGGAGTTCGAAGTTGAAGCAAAAACTAAAGAGAAATATGACAAGTGGGTTAAAGAAGTACAAGAAAAGGCTGATAAGTTAACCGAAGAGAAGTACAACGAAATTATTAAACCTGGTGTAGTTGGACGCATGACGTTCTCTAGTCACCACTTAAGTTATGTAGATCCAAAATCACTTGAATATTGTGATTACAACTACTACAAAAACAAAAAATAATAGCTATTATTCCAACAGATTGGAGTGAACACAGTGAAGCTTGATGAATTCTTTGTCACAGGTGACCCGATTATTTACGGTGCAGACGCTTCTATCGTTCTTGTGACATTAGCAATCATTTTCGTACTAACAAAGTATAAAAAATGGAAATGGCTTTGGGACGAATGGTTGACAACTGTTGACCATAAAAAAATCGGAGCCATGTATATTATTTCTGCGGTTATCATGTTATTCCGTGGTGGTATGGATGGTTTAATGATCCGTGCACAGTTAACATTCCCAGAAACAACTTATTTAAACGCTGAACACTATAACGGAATCTTTACAACGCATGGTACAGTAATGATTCTTTTCATGGCAATGCCATTCGTTATGGGATTAATGAACCTTGTAGTACCATTACAAATTGGTGCTCGTGACGTTGCATATCCGTTCTTAAATGCTTTAAGTTTCTGGTTATTCTTTGTCGGAGCAATGTTATTCAACATCGCTTTCGTAATCGGTGGTTCTCCAGACGCTGGGTGGACTTCTTACTTCCCAATGGCAGGTACAGAGTTTACTTCAGGCGTAGGAAATAACTACTACGCAATTGCATTACAGATTTCAGGTCTCGGTACGCTAATGACCGGTATTAACTTCCTTGTTACTATCTTAAAAATGCGTACACCTGGTATGACTTTAATGAGAATGCCAATGTTTACTTGGTCAATCTTAATTACAACAATTATCATTATTTTCGCTTTCCCAGTATTAACAGTTGCTCTTGCATTAATGACATTTGACCGTCTATTCGATGCTCACTTCTTTACGATGGCGAGCGGCGGTATGCCGATGTTATGGGCCAACCTGTTCTGGGTATGGGGTCACCCTGAAGTATATATCGTTATTTTACCGGCATTCGGTATTTTCTCTGAAATCATTAGTACATTCTCACGTAAGCGTCTATTCGGTTACAGTGCGATGGTATACTCAATGGTTGCAATTTCTTTACTAAGTTTCGTCGTATGGCTTCACCACTTCTTCACGATGGGTGCAGGTCCAGCGGTTAACTCATTCTTCTCGATTTCGACAATGGCGATTTCGATTCCAACCGGGGTTAAGATCTTTAACTGGTTGTTTACACTGTATAAAGGACGTATTCGTTTTACAGTTCCAATGCTTTGGTCATTGGCATTTATTCCAAACTTCGTAGTCGGTGGGGTTACAGGGGTTATGCTTGGAATGGCAGCAGCTGATTATCAATACCATAACAGCTACTTCCTAATTGCTCACTTCCACTACGTATTAATCGCAGGTACAGTATTCGCTATGCTTGCTGGATTCACATTCTGGTATCCAAAAATGACTGGTCATATGTTAAATGAACGCCTAGGTAAATGGACATTCTGGATCTTTATGAGCGGATTTAACATCTGTTTCTTCCCAATGTACTTCTTAGGTTTAGACGGTATGACTCGTCGTATGTACACTTACTCTGAAAGTCTTGGATGGGGATGGCTAAACCAAATCGCATCTGTTGGTGCGGTAATGATGGGTATTGGCTTCCTACTTCTTTGCTACAACGTAATTTGGAGTGCACGTCACGGTGAACGTGACACAACTGGAGATCCATGGGATGGTCGTACACTTGAATGGGCAACTCAATCTCCTGTACAACATTACAACTTCGCAAAGCTTCCTGAAATTAAAGAAGCTGATGCTTTCTGGTACATGAAAAAACGCGGAGAAACAGTTACACCAGCAGCAGAAGATATCAAACCAATTCACATGCCAAGTAACTCTGGTGTGCCTATTATTGCGTCTTTATTCTTCGGTCTTGCAGGTTTCGCATTAGTATTTAGCTGGTTCTGGCTTGCAGCAATCGGTGGTATTGGTATTTTAGCTTGCTTAATCTATCGTTCATTCGATTATGACGATGGTTACTACGTAAGTGTTGATGAAATTAAAGAAACAGAACATATAGCATGAGAGGTGAAATGACATGGCGGCTTTAGATAAAAGCTTACCTTTGGAATATCAATCCGAACAAAGCAGATTGAATATCCTAGGATTCTGGATTTTTCTTGGGGCTGAAATTATGCTGTTCGCAACACTTTTCGCCTCTTATCTAGTCCTTGCTGGTCGTACGGCAGATGGCCCAACTCCAGCGCAACTGTTTGAACTTAAAACGCTTTTAATTCAAACATTACTACTTTTAACAAGTAGTTTCACATGTGGTATCGTAATTCACGAAATGCGTAAGCACAACCAAAAAGCGATGCTTGGATGGTTCGTCCTTACATTACTTTTAGGTGCAGGTTTCCTATTCTTCGAGATTGAAGAGTTCATTATGTATATTGGTGAAGGCGCAACAATTCAAACAAGTGCTTTCCTATCTGCATTCTTCGTTCTTCTTGGAACGCATGGAGCCCACGTAACAGGCGGTATCATTTGGGCAATTTGTGTTATTATCCAAATTTTAAAACGAGGTCTAACACCAGTTACAGCTCGTAAAGTATTCATTATCAGCTTATACTGGCATTTCCTTGACCTTGTTTGGGTCTTCATTTACACACTAGTTTACTTGAACGGGATGGTGGCGTAAATGGCTCAAAACAACAATCAAGCAAATGGGCATGCGCATAGCGGATTCCCTTGGTCACACGTTTTCGGATTTATTTTATCGCTTGCATTAACGTTTCTAGCGTTATACGTGGCACTTTACACAACATTGCCACTTTCAACAGTCTTAACAACTATTATCATCATGGCTGTTGCGCAAGCATTGTTACAATTAATTATGTTCATGCATTTAAAAGAAGGAGAAGGAAGAGTTCAAATTCTTACAATGATATACAGTTTCTTCGTTGCAACTGCAACAGTTGGTTTAACTGTATGGATCTTCTTCTCAATGTAATGTACATGAAAAAGACTGCTGAGATTCCTCAGCAGTCTTTTTTTATCCCCTCCCCTATTACATCCACATTACGGAATTAACAACAGAATCATGAAAAATATACTTATTATGACAAATGTTAAGAAAAGTCTTTCTTTATGAAATCGAATCCATATGCGTTGCTTTTCTACCTATTATATGGCTAAATAGGTACTATATTTATTTGAAGGGAGAGAACGCAATGGAACATCATACTTCTGTTCTATCACTTATGGTTATCGTTGCAATCGCGTTTTTCGTTCCCCTTTTGTTACAACGCTTTAAATTAAAAGCACTTCCTGTTGTCGTTGCAGAAATTATTGCAGGAATCTTTGTAGGTAAAAGTGGGTTTAATATTATTGAGCCAGATATATGGCTTCAAGTTTTATCAACATTAGGATTTATCTTCCTCATGTTCTTAAGCGGTTTAGAAATTGATTTTTCTATCTTTAAACAAAAAGGGAAAAAAAATACGACAAACGAGCCAAATACATTTCAAGCAGCAAGCATTATCTTCTTATTTATTTTCATCTTATCTTATGCCCTATCATTACTATTCGTATGGCTAGGATTCGTAGATAATGCAATGTTCATGACTTTAATTATTTCAACTATTTCTTTAGGTGTTGTTGTACCAACATTAAAAGAGAACAACCTAGGAAAAACTGCAATCGGACAAATCATTTTATTAGTTGCTGTTATTGCAGACTTAGTTACAATGATTTTACTCGCTGTTTTCGTCGGATTAAATTCCGAAAGCGGCCAAAGTATGTGGCTCTTACTTCTTCTATTCGGTGCCGGTATTGTCATTTACTTTATTGCAAAACGCTTTAAAAACATTCCATACTTAGATAGTTTAAAAGCTGGTAGTGTACAAATTGATACACGGGCTGTTTTTGCACTCATTTTAATCTTAGTTGGTTTATCGGAATCTGTTGGAGCAGAAAATATTTTAGGTGCCTTCTTAGCAGGCGTACTTGTATCGTTATTATCACCAAATGAAGATATGGTTGAAAAACTTGATTCCATCGGCTATGGTTTCTTCATCCCTATTTTCTTCGTAATGGTTGGTGTAAATCTAGAGGTATGGTCTATTTTCAAAGAACCTTCTAGCATGCTAATGATCCCAATCTTAATTGTAGGACTCTTTATTTCAAAACTCTTACCATCACTCGTCTTACGAAAATGGTATCCACGTAATATCGTACTTGGAAGTGCAATTTTATTAACATCGACACTTTCTTTAGTTATTGCGGCTGCACAAATTGGTGAAAAACTGGGGATTATCAGTCCAAGTTTATCTGCCTCTCTTATTTTAAGCGCAGTTATTACTTGTATTTTTGCACCTATATTATTTAAAAAAATGTTCCCAAAAGTAGAAACACCAAAACCAAAAGTAGCTATTATTGGCGCGAGCAGAATTACCCTTCCGTTATCACTAGATTTAAAACGAGAAGATTATGACGTAACGCTATATATGATGCGTCAAAACAAAATAAATGATGAAGAAGCGAAATCACATGACTTTCCTATCGTGAAATTAGATGACATCACAATTGCATCATTAACTGAACAAACAGCATTTGATGCAGATCGCGTCGTTGTTGCAACAAGCGATGATGAACAAAACTTATTATTGGCAGAACATGCAAAAGAGCTAGGTGTTGAACATGTTATTGCAAGTGTAGAAGATCCACTTCTACAAGAAAAAGCAACGCAAGAACATATCGCTGTATTCTCAACAATTAACTCTACACGTATTTTATTACGTGCACTTATTGATAAACCTAGTCTCGTTCGCTTAATTACAACAGCAAACGAAACAGTACGCGAAGTTGAACTGCGCAGCAATAAATATAACGGCATTGCGCTTCGCCGCCTCCCGTTTTTAGGTGATGTACTTGTCATTCAAATCTACCGCGGTAATAAAGCATTAATACCACATGGTGATACAAGACTACAACACGGTGATACATTACTTGTAACAGGTTCAAAAGAGCATATCGATACACTAAAAAACATATTAGAGTAAAAAAAATGCCCCCCACATAATTGAGGGGCATTTTTTAATTTTCATATGGTAAAATGTTACTATCACATATTATGAGGATGGATTACATTATGTCTATTGTAACTTTAGCTCTCTTATTATTAGCAGAAGTACTCGTCGCCATTATTCTCATCGGTGTTAGCATTGAAATTTGCAGCTATGGTTGGAAAAAATCAAATGGAGTTAAATACTCATGCCTTTTTCTTTCACTCCTTCTAGGAACCGCTAGTATACTCGGCCTTCTCGCTGCACCTGCATACTTCTTTATACAACTTATAGAAAAAGGTTTATAAGAAAGGATGATAATATGATTACTGTGCAGTATATTGATGCATCCGAGACACACTTATTACGCCAAGCGGTGTTGCGTCCCAATCAGTCCCTAGCAGACTGTAAATACTCTTCTGACTACGAAAAAGACACATTCCACTTAGGTGCCTTTATAAACGATGAGTTAATTAGCATCGCTTCCTTCTCAAAAGAAATATATCCTGATTTGCAAAATGGTATCCATTATAGACTACGAGGAATGGCAACATTACCTAACTTTCGGAACAAAAGAGCTGGAAGCTCCTTAATTCAGACGGCAGAACAAATTTTAAAAGAACGGAAAGCAAACATTCTATGGTGTAATGGCCGTATTACTGTAACTGACTATTACAAGCGATTAGACTTTCAGGAGCATGGTGAAATCTTTGAAATTGAACCGATTGGCCTTCATAAAGTTTTGTATAAAAAGATATAAGAAAAGCTTTCCTCAATACGGGAAAGCTTTTCTTATATTTCAATCTTCACTTTTTATCTTTTTCATATATATGTAGATAAATAAACTAGGAACTAAAAAACAAGCAAACATAATAAGTGCTGTTATACTTATTTCTTTTATCGAGATATCTGGTGTTACAATGATACAAACAGCTAATATCCCAATAATAATACCTACTGGAATTAATAATAATTTCATGAAATAGCTACGTGACACTCCGCCTGTGTGCTCATATACCTCTACAGAATGTTTTAAATTTAAGAAGTTAATAACTACGATCCCGCCAATAAATATCATTAATAAATCCGAAACACTTTCATATCCTGCCTCTTGCAAGACATAGCGGTAAAAGATGATAGCTAGTATGACGATATTTTGTAAGATGAAAGCCAATCTAATATGTTTTAACCCTTCAATCATTAAACGTTCATCTTTCACGATTTTCATCCTATCACTCCTTTTCCTCCCAAAACAACTCATTCAACGTTTTATCTACTGCATAACAAATTTTCAAACATAAATCTAAAGATGGATTGTATTTCCCCTTCTCAATTAAACTAATCGTTTGCCTTGTAACGCCTACTTTTTCTGCTAATTGTTGCTGTGTTAAATCTAACTGAACACGCGCGACTTTTATTTTACTTACAGCCATTCATGTTCCTCCTCCACCTTTATTGTAACATATATATTCCTTTAAGTAATTTATATTTTACAAAACCAATTAAGTTTTCACCTTATTCCAATTAGTGCGGGCTAATACACAGTGGGGATCCTCCCTACTGCCTATAGTCTCACTTTATTATACACAAAAAAGGAGCCTCTCATAAGAAGCTCCCTCTCCTATATCTATATTATAAGAATAAATGACATCCAAATAAAATTGTAAATAAGTATAGTAATGGATGTACTTCCTTTCCTTTACCCTTCACAATTTTCAAAACTGGATATACTAAAAATCCAATTGCGATTCCATTTGCAATACTAGATGTTAACGGAATACCTATAAAAATCAAAAATGCTGGTAACGCATCTTCAAATTCATTCCAATTAATATCTCGAATGCTTTGTGCCATTAAACTACCTACTATAATTAATGAAGGAGCTGTAATAGCGGCCACACTTGATAAAGAAGCAATAACAGGACTGAAAAATGCCGTTATAATTGTTAGACCAACAACTACAATCCCTGTTAATCCAGTTTTCCCACCTGCAGCAATACCTGCTGACGATTCAATCGTCGCTGCTGTTGGGCTTGTTCCAAAGATAGAACCTGTAGTCCCTCCAATTGCATCTGCAATAAACGCTTTACCAAAACGCTTCTCTGTATTGTCTGTAATTAAACCTGCTTGTTTAATTAAACCAAGTAATGCACCTGTTGTATCGAATAAAAGTACAAGTAAAAATGAAAATACAACACCATATAATCCGTATTCAATTACATCTGAAAATGCATTGGTTGGGTTTGAAACGATAATACCCTCTGGCAAATGAGGCATCGCCACAATTTTATCAGCAAACTTCAATTGCCCTGTAAAGAAGGCGATAATTCCTGTCACAATCATACTAATAAATAATGCACCACTCACACGTAATGCCATTAATACCGCCGCTAATATTAAACCAATTAAAGTTAAAATAACAGCTGGAGAATGAAAATCACCAATCGTAACTAAATTAGACGGATGATCTACGATAATTCCAGAAAGGCGCAATCCAATAAAAGCAATAAATAGTCCAATTCCACCTGCAATTGCATGCTTTAAACTATCAGGAATTGCTAAAATTAACTTTTGCCTAAACGAAGTAAAAGATAATAAAAGAAAAATAATCCCCGTTACAAATACAGCTGAAAAGGCAACTACATATGTAATCCCTTCTGCCTTCTGTACAACAGAATAAGCAAAATATGCATTCATTCCCATAGCTGGAGCAATAACAATCGGGTAATTCGCGAAAATTGCCATACCTACTGTTCCAACAACGGTGGCAATAATTGTTGCTGTAAACGCTTGGTCAAATGGTACACCTGCATCAGATAATATTTTTGGATTGATGACAAGAATATACGCAAATGTAAAAAAAGTTGTGATGCCAGCTAAAAACTCTTGCTTCACAGAAGTGTTATATTTTTGTAATTGAAACATGCTTATGTACCCTTCCTACACCTGAATTATTATCACACATTCTTTTCTTACTAGTATGTGAGAAAATATAATACTTAATCTTAACAATCAATAAAAAGAAGAGTCAATATATTCCCTAATAGTTCGAATTTTAAGTTTAAGTCTGACAAGTACAGATGTAGTACAGTTCATTATGATTATTTTTGTAGCATAACAGATAGAAATGTTTTATAATTTGAAATAGTTAAATATTTAGCAAACGCATTCAAATATCGTTCACTCTACAAGGGGGATTCTTCTTATGCAGCACACAAACAAATCTGGAACTTTAAATCGTGGTTTAAAAGAACGACATATTACTTTAATGTCACTTGGCTCAGCTATTGGTGTTGGGCTATTTTTAGGATCCGCTTCCGCTATTAAACTAGCCGGTCCTTCTATTTTACTAGGCTATATGATTGCCGGACTCGTTATTTTTTTCATTATGCGAGCTCTCGGGGAAATGGCAATTGAACAACCTGTTGCCGGTTCTTTTAGTAAATATGCATATGATTATATCAGCCCACTCGCTGGTTATATTACTGGTTGGAATTACTGGTTCTTATGGGTTGTTACTTGTATGGCTGAAATTACAGCAGCTGGTATTTACATGCAGTACTGGTTCCCAGATATCCCGCGCTGGACTTGGGCATTACTTGCTCTATTGTTAATGAGCGCTTTTAACTTCTTATCGGTAAAAGTATTTGGAGAACTTGAGTTTTGGTTTGCTCTCATTAAAATTGTCACAATTATCTGTATGATAGTAGTCGGAGCTGGTATTATTTTATTCGGATTCGGAAACGGTGGTATCGCTACTGGTATTTCAAACCTTTGGTCACATGGTGGCTGGTTCCCAAATGGTTTTTCTGGGTTACTACTCTCCATGCAGATGGTACTATTCGCTTATTTAGGCGTTGAATTAATCGGTGTTACAGCTGGTGAAGCTCAAAATCCGAAGAAAACACTCGCAAAAGCAATTGATAACGTGTTTTGGAGAATATTACTGTTCTACGTAGGAGCTCTATTCGTTATGATGGCAATTTATCCATGGAACGAACTTGGTGAGAAAGGAAGCCCATTCGTATTAACATTCCAGCAAATTGGTATCGCAAAAGCAGCAGGTATTATTAATTTTGTCGTATTAACAGCAGCTCTTTCTTCTTGTAACGGTGGTTTATTTAGTACAGGCCGTATGCTATTTACATTAGCTCAGCAGAAAAAAGCTCCTGAAAGATTTGGTCGTTTAAATAAAAACGGCATTCCAAGCCAAGGAATTGTAGCAACTGCTATCGTTTTACTCATTGGTGTTATATTAAACTATCTCGTACCTGCAAAGGTATTTACATGGCTTACTAGCATTTCAACTTTCGGCGCAATTTGGACTTGGGGAATTATATTAGTTGCTCAAATTAAATTCCGTAAAAGCTTACCTACTCAAAATAAACAAAAGTTATCATATAAAATGCCTTTATACCCATTAAGCTCATATTTCTCACTCGTTTTCCTTGTATTAGTACTAGGTATAATGGCGTATTCAGAAGATACACGAATTGCATTGATTGTCGGCCCAATTTGGCTTATCGGCTTAGCAATCGTATATTACATGAAAGGGTTTCATAAGATTGATGAAACACCTAACTCAAAAATTAGTTAAGCAAAACACCCCTTCCTTATTACTTGGAAGGGGTGTTTTTATATCTATATAAATATTTCTCAACAAAATTCACGGTATTTTTACAATCTTTTAATATTTTTTATGTTTTCCGTCTTTATTTTTACAGAAAAATAAATTACATTATTAAAGCACATATATTTATTATTAGGGGGATTCTTCTATGAAGAATAAAAAATGGATTACATTTTCTTTAGCAACAGCAATTACACTAAGTATAGGGACCTCGTTCATACCGTCTACTTATGCCGAAAGCTCTGTAGACCCAGCTCCTGAAATTGCTGCAAAAGTTGTAAATCAAAACAATGGGAAGAAAGTATTATTCGATAATACACACGGTCAAACTGCTGGGACAGCTGACTGGGTTATTGACGGCGGCTTTTCTGACTTCGGAAACGGCATTGCAAAAAACGGATATCACGTAAAAGAACTTCGTAAATCAACACCTATTACGTACGAAGACTTAAATGGTTACAATGTATTTATCGTTCCAGAAGCTAATATTCCTTACAAAAAATCTGAGCAGGACGCTATGTTACAATATGTAAAAAATGGTGGTAGTATCTTCTTTATTGCCGATCATTACAATGCGGATCGTAATAAAAATCGCTGGGACTCTTCTGAAGTATTTAATGGATATAGACGCGGTGCTTGGGATAATCCAGCAAAAGGAATGTCTAATGAAGAAGCAAATTCACAAGCTATGCAAGGAGTAGAAAGCTCTGATTGGCTATCTGACAACTTCGGTATTCGCTTCCGCTACAATGCACTTGGTGATGTTTCAGCGAAAACAATTGTATCGCCTGAACAATCTTTCGGAATTACAAAAGGTGTTTCTTCTGTAGCAATGCATGCTGGTTCTACTCTAGCAATTACAAACCCAAAACTAGCAAAAGGACTTGTTTACCTTCCAGAAAATCCATCAAAATGGAATAACGCTGTTGATAGTGGCGTTTATAATGGCGGTGGTATTGCAGAAGGCCCATATGCTGCAATTGCAAAAATAGGACTTGGAAAAGCTGCCTTTATTGGTGACTCTTCTCCTGTTGAAGATGCAACGCCAAAGTACGTTCGTGAAGATTCTGGCCAAACAAAGAAAACTTACGATGGTTATAAAGAAGAAAACGATGCGATTTTATTAGAAAACATCGTAAATTGGTTATCGAATAAAGAGACATTTACAAGTTTAGATCAAGTAAATGGTTTACAACTTGATTCACCTACAGCTCTACAAACATTTGAACAGCCAAGCTTATCAACAGAACCACAACCTGAACCTTGGAGTGCACCAAATGCAGGTTATCAATGGTTTAATACAAATACTTTTAAACCAGGTTCATACGGTTATAACGGTGCGGTAACAACAAGCGACTACGTCGTTACACACCCTAGCATTCTACCAAACAATGAAATTTTCCAAATGAAGATTCAAGTAAACAACTTACTACCTAATACAACTTATAACAACTATTCTTTAGGTATATTCACTACTGGTGGAACACAAGTAGCAAAAGTTCAAAATACAAACGGCACTTGGCCATCTGCTTTCGGATATAGTAGTGCATTCTCTTTCACAACAAACAGCTTAGGCTCTGCTGAAAAAGTTGTAAATGTACAGATTGATTCAAATACAACTGGACAAGCAACGCTTCGTCTACGTCAAAATACAACAGCGAAATATAATGAAACTGTAACGATTAATAAAAAATAATGAAAAAGGCAATCCATACATGGATTGCCTTCTTTTCACTTCTCTTCTTTTGAGAAAAACATTCTTGAAATAACGATACCTATACTACCGACGATTAGGAATAACACTGCCCTAATCATCATCGAAACCTCCGGTAAGTCAAGTAGGAATAACTTCCCTACCGTTACTACTAATACGATTAATCCAGCATATAATATTTCATTCATCTGTCTATAACGGCCAAACCAAACTGCAAATAACGCATATATCATCCATAATAACGATACAGATACGCTAATTATACTTCCATCTGTAGAAAGAACTTCACCAATTCTAGTAATTGTAATAAATACAATGACCATTAACCAGTAGAGCGCTATAGAGTACACATACTTACCAAAACTCGCTAACACTTCTTTCGCTTGTCTCATGCAATAATAGAATGTTCCTATTAAAATAATATGAGCAACAAAGCCTGCCGAAATAAATTGATCAAACGGACTAAAAATCGTTTGTATCATTCCAATCGCGTAAATCGTTGCACTAACATACAATTTTATCTGTTGTTTTCCTTTAATAGAAGTAACCATTCCAAGGAAACCTTGTAATAATAGTACGATCGCTGCATTTACTAAACTATACTCGTATAAAATCGCTAAACTAAATGCTCCCATTGTGAAACCAAATAAGAGATTTGTAAATGTAGAATGTCTATTCTTCCTATACTCAAGCACAAACATAGCAGCGTGCACAATTGCACTAATAATTAATCCCCATGTTGTAAAATCAGGTATTTTTGAAATAGCTAGTATAAAGAACACTGCATTCGCACTAAATATCGCCAAACGCGGTTCTGGTATAAAACTTCTCTCCGTAAACATATGCCAAAATAATAGTAAATGAATCAAACCATATACAATCGTTAACTGTATTTGCAAGTTCTCTACTAATATTGACATAACAGCAAAGAAGACAAAAAGAACAATGGCCGCAACAGCGTAAGAAATCATATATAAATATTTATAACGATTTTTCAATCCATACCATAATAAACTAAGTGTTAACACTGTCTCATATCCAAAGAAAATATAAGGATTAGGAGTCGTACTATTTAACAAGAATGGCACGAAGAACGCTCCTACCGCTACGAAGATAGTAAGGTATTCCGAGTTATATCTTTTCGCTAAATAAATCCCTAAAATAACCCATGTAATATTAAAGAGAAACGCGATACTTGCCGGAATAAATGCATACAAATAATGTGCCGCAAACGTCGTTAAAACAATCCCCGAAATACTTCCTCCAACCAATACTAATCCTAACGCCTGCCGCTTTCTTTTAATTTGAATATCTCCTATATAATACAAACCGATAGATAATGCGATACCAAACACAATTCGTATTGCTGGTGTTAATAAACCAGCATCTACCCCTGCTTTAAATAACCAGATCACTCCAAGCAACATAATACCGACAAATACACGCGGTAACCACGTTTGACAAAACTTAATAATATTAAATGGCTCTGGTTTAAAAGCAGATATATCTACTTGTTTTACCTCACATTCTTGCAAAGGCTCTTTTATCTTAACTATTTCTTCTTTTGGCTTTTCCTCCATTACCGTTTCAATATATTCTTTCTTATCCTTACTAACATGTTGCTGAGCGTTTTCTACTTCTATTTCCCTTTGCTTCACCTTTAATTCAGCAAGTGCTTCTTGAATCGTTTCAATTGCCGTTTCGAGTGCTTCTATTTTCTTATCCAAATCCTTCTTCATATGCTACCCCCTTATTCGTAACTCTCATTAAACCTATATATTACCAATTACCTTTATCATACTCTTAGTCTATTCATTTTCAATAGTATTTTTCCAAAAAAAGAAAGGTGTCTTCCCAAAATAGGAAAACACCTTTTTACTCATTTATTCTTATTTAAAGCAATGCTAACGATGAAACCAAGACACATGCCTACAATAGCTGGAACAATCCATCCAACACCTTCTGTATAAAACGGAATGTATTTTAATACTGACGTCCACTGATTCATCATTACATTTTTATTTAAAATATCAATTGCACTAAATATTGCTACAATCCAAACAGTTACTGTATATACGTATGCATACTTCCCAATATACTTATGGAATAACCCTAGAATAATAAGCGTTAATGCAATTGGATAAATAAATCCAAGAATTGGTACTGATACTTTTAAAATTTGCGTTAATCCTAAATTAGCTAAGATCATACTAACAACGCTTACTATAAATGCCCACACTTTATAAGATACTTTCGGAAATGCACTCGAAAAAAATTGACTACAAGACGTAACAAGTCCAATTGAAACACATAAACATGAGATAGTAAAAATAAGACCTAATAAAACGACTCCGCCAGGTCCAAATAATGTAGTCATAACTTGTGCTAACACTTTGGTACCGTTATCAAATGTTCCTAATGAGCCACTAATTGCCCCCACATATCCAAGGATGACATAAATAATCGATAATAATAGTCCTGCCCCGATTCCAGCAATACTCATATATTTCGCTAAACCTTTATCATCTTCAATACCCTTTGCACGTAATGCATTTGCAATAACAATTCCAAAGATTAAAGCAGCTAACGCATCCATTGTTAAATATCCATCTAAAAACCCTTGAAACATAGGAGCTTGGCCATAGTTCCCTATTGGTTCTTTCATATCTCCTACTGTTGTAAACATACTCTTTATAAAAATAAGTGCAATCATACATAATAATAACGGCGTCAAGACTTTTCCAAACAACCCCATTAGTTTAGATGGTGATAAACTTAACCAGTAAACAATACTAAAGAAAATAACTGTGTAAAACAATAATACTCCGCTTCCTGCTTCAGGGAATAACTGACCTGGCCCCATTTCAAAGGCTAAACTTCCCGCACGTGGTATACCAAGCCCAGGTCCAATAAATACATACACGATACATGGAAAAATAATTGCAAATGAAGAATGAACTCTACCCGCTAACGTTTGAAAACTTCCTGCTTTTGCAATAGAAATAACACCTAATATAGGAAGACCTGTTGCTGATATAATAAATCCTACTAACGAAATCCACACATGTTCTCCTGCTTCATATCCAAGAAAAGGTGGGAATATAAGATTCCCTGCTCCAAAGAACATCGAGAATAACATAAGACTAATAAGTAAAATTTCTTTTTTCTGTAACAATTTCATTTCTTTCTCCTTCTTTAATTTCATCTTTTATGAAATCAATTCCACATATAAAAAAAGTACAATAACCCGCTTCCTTACAAAGAAAACATAGTCCATAGTCTATCACAAAAGAAACACCCCTTCTATAGCTATTCCCTTTTTCCAATCTCTTCTGAAAAATCAACCTTTATTGACTTATAATAGTTAATAAAGTAAAATATTAAATGTACAAAATTATTAACTTTGTTTTTGTTTGTGTCAGGAGGAAAATAACATGGAATCAGCGATACAACTAGAAAGAGAACAACAAAGAAAAAAGAAACATCCTCCAGGTTTATACTTACTCTTCTTTACAGAAATGTGGGAAAGATTTAGTTACTATGGATTACGAGGATTATTAACATTATATTTAACGACAGCTTTAGTAAGCGGTGGTCTTGGGTTTAGTCCCGCATGGGCACTCTCTATTTACGGATTTTATACTGGAGCCTGTTATTTCACACCAATGATTGGTGGATACTTAACAGACCGTTTTCTAGGTAGACGAAAAGCAATCACAATTGGTGGTATAACAATGGCAATCGGTAACCTTACACTATTTGCCTTGCAAAACCAATTAGGCCTATACCTCGGATTAGCGCTTATTATTATCGGTAACGGATTCTTCAAACCGAACATCTCTACACTGGTTGGAGAATTATACGAAGAGAACGATCCAAAACGTGATAGTGCATTTACCATTTTCTATATGGGTATTAACGTCGGGTCATTTTTAGCTCCACTCGTTTGCGGGTTTTTATCAGAAAATTTATTCAAAACAACAGTTGATGGCGTTGTACATTACGGATTCCGTTACGGTTTCTTAGCCGCTTCAATCGGAATGATTATTGGACAAATTTTATTTACAACATTATCAAATCGCTTCCTTGGTGATATCGGTAAAAAACCAACTCGCGATTTACAAACAACAGATGGACAACCATCAGTAGGAGATACACCGTTAACAAAAAAAGAAAAACAACGTACCGCAGTTATCGTCATTTTAACATGCTTCGTTGTCTTCTTCTGGGCTGGCTTTGAACAAGCTGGTAGCTCGTTAACATTATATACAAACAAATTTGTAGACCGCTCTGTGTTCGGATGGGAAGTTCCAACATCTTGGTTCCAATCGGTCAATCCATTATTTATTATTTTACTTGCTCCAGTCATTTCTGCATTATGGGCAAAACTTGCAACTCGCAAGCGCGGTGATTTAAAAATCCCAACTAAAATGGGACTTGGTATGATCTTGCTTGGTATCGGTTATATCATTCTCGTTATCGCTACATTAAAAACAGGTAGTGATGAACATAACATTACAGAAAAAGCAAACTTACTATTTATCGTCTTTACGTATCTTTTCCATACGTTAGGTGAGCTATTCTTATCACCTGTCGGACTATCAATGGTTAGTGCGCTTGCTCCGGTAAAATTAGCATCTTTACTAATGGGTGTATGGCTAGCAAGTTCAGGTATCGCCAACATTTTAGGCGGACAACTTGCAAGCTTCACAACCTCACTTGGATACGCTGAAGTATTCACGGTTATTGGCGCTGTGGCAATTGTATTAGGTTGTGTTTTATTATTAATTTCTAAGAAATTAGTGAAATGGATGGATTAAAAAAGATGAGGAATTTCTCCTCATCTTTTTTTATGCCGTTTTACCTTTTTCTATTGCTTGTTCGTACAGCTCTTTATGTTCTTTATATTCACTTGGTACGAAACTCTTATAGAAGAATGAGAACCAGCTGTCTCCCTTTTTATACCCTTCTTCTCGAATTTCTGCTGCTTTTTTATTCAATTTAAACCCTTCAGTAAACCATTTCTTTAACAATTCATTTCTTTCATACTTAGCAGGAACTTTTAAATTATAGTTTTCAAATGCATACTTATAGCCAGCCTTTTCTACTGCCTTTTTTGTAGACTTATAGCCTTTTTCATACGCTGTTTCATATGCCTTCACGTATACTTCTTTCTCTCTATTTCCAGGATTCTTTTCAGCTAGTTCTTTCCCTGTCTTTTCTCCTAATTCAGCTTGTTCTTTTTCAATTTTTTCTGTTCTTTCTTTATTCCCTACTTTGAACCCGTCTACAAAGTTTACCTTAAACTCTGGAGCAACTTGACTATCGTCCATCGTCTCTTGTGCTAAACCTTGTTCTTTTCCTTTTTCAAAATGCGTTTTCTTCTGCTCTTCTAAAGACCATGCGGCTGCATAAGTCGCTTTAAACGCTTGTTTATATGCATCAGATTTTCCAGCTACATGCACTTCTGCATCATTTTTTCCTGCTTTAAAATCAGTTTCTCCATTCTTTTGACCTTCAAGTTGACCTTTTTCCATATCAGCTTGGCGCTGCGCTTCCTCTTGCTTACGTGCCTCTTCAGCTTTTCTTTGTTCTTCGGCTACACGTTGTCTCTCTTCTTCAGCTTTACGCTGTGCTTCTGCTTGTCTCTCAGCTTCTACAGCACTATTATTATTCTGGCTAGGAGCTGGGCTCGTTGCACCACTACTAGAAGCTGGTTTATTGTGATAATGATATTCCCCGTACTGTAATCCCCATTTCTCACAATTTGTACGACACGTATGTCCGCCATTAGCATCTGTACGCCCTGGATGCGCATAAGCTGAAATTGGAGCTACCAATAACGCTATACTCGTTGTTAAAAGAAGTTTCTTCACCTGTTGTCTCACTCTTGTTCCTCCCAAAATATAGAATTATAACTTTATTATACATAAATAGAAGAATACTTAAATACAAACCAAAACATTCTATTTTTTCTCAACATTAGTAAAAAAGAAGGTGAACTCTTTAAAGAGTTCACCTTCTTTTTTACTTCTTCGCCTTCGTTCCTACTAAATCACCAGCAACAACATAACGCTTAGAATTATCCTTTACAGATACACATGTAATAAGCGTTATCTCATCTTTCCCATGATCCTCCACAACTTCCCACTTATCAGGAGTTACTTCAGATACACCAGTAACCGCATACTCATATTCATTTTCATTGTCATACAAATAAATTTTATCGCCTTTTTTCAAAGAAGCTATATCACTAAATAAAACACCTTTTTTAGACATGTTATGTCCTGCTAGTGCGTAATTTCCTTTTCCCATAACTTGATTTTCTTTTACTGTCGCTGCACCTGTTAATAAGTTTTTTTCAGTAGAAGCTTTCAAAACAGGCAGTTCTACTGAAACACTTGGAATCGAAATACGACCAATTACTTGTTTCTTATCTAATGATGCATTCGCTACTTCCGCCAAGTCTGGTTGATTAATTTTGGAAGCATCTACAAATTCCGTCTCATGCTTTTCATAATCCATCTTTTGAACAGCCTGCACATTTTCAGTCTGTTTCTTTTCAGCCTGATATCCATCATAAAATGGCTTTCCAATTAACACCCCACCTACAACAAATAGCAGGATTGCTACTATACTATAAATTCTTTGCTTATTCATATACAATTCCTTTCCCTTACAAAATCTTACTCTATATAAAATGATAAAATAATATCGCCATATGTACAAGTATTAGCTGAAAAGAAACCTTCTTGCCGGTGCAAGAAGGTTTCTTTTTAAGCTAATTTATTTCTGTATAATGATACGTGAAATACTGTCATTTGAATAAAGAAAATAGAAAATAGAATATATAATGGGTATCCAGGAAGATATTCATTAATAATAGGCGAAAAAGTTAAAAATCCAACTGCACAAGGTAACACAAACCATAACGATACAAATGTTGTTCGACAAGCTTTATCCGTAATCGCTTTTTCACGTTCATCTTCTAGTGGAAATAATAATGGATACATCCAAAAAGATAAATTCTTATATTTTTTCTTTTGAATTCTATAAAAAATTGTAACTATAATAGCTCCAATAAATAATAAAATAAATGGTACTCCATTAACCGCTACTTCAAACGGGAATTTCTCGTTTTTAAATATGTCTGCTAACTCTGTAATAACACTATAAAATTCAACAAATATCCAGCATGCTAGTGCAGTATAGAGTACATTTATAATATAAGAAAAACCAATTCTACTTATCCTCTTCCCCCTCCTTATTTAAAACAAACACGTCTTCCATCTTTAACTGGAATACATCACAAATCATCAATGCTAGTAACAATGAAGGAACGTAATCCCCTTTTTCAATTGCAGCAACTGTTTGTCTCGTCACTCCAACCTTTTCTGCTAATACACTTTGTGAAAAATTAAAACGAGCTCTTAATTCTTTTACTTTGTTTAAAATGGTCAAATTTACCACCTCTCACCATTATTGTATGCTATCCTTAACAAAATGTAAACTTAACTTAACATTAATATTGTAAAAAATCCAACTCTACGTATTGTAAAGTTGGATTACGTTTTAGTTTAAAATTGTAACTTTAACGATTTTTCTTCCCCATTGACTAGAAGACCCTTTATCAGGCATTAACACATCAATTCTGTTACCTTTAATCGCTCCACCAGTATCTGCTGCAATTGCGACTCCATAACCTTCAACATTTACAGTTTTGCCTAATGGAATAACACTTGGATCTACAGCAATTAATTTCATTCCTGGGTTTGCAGTTAGATTATAACCTTTACCACCTGGTCCCCATGCAGAAAATACTTGTTGACCTGACGCATAACCATTTTCCGCTGGATCAGCTGTATAAGCTGTAGCTTCTACATAAATTTCTTTCCCACCAGCAGTTGGCTTAGAAGGTTGTGCAGGTTCTACCTTCGAATTATTATTAGCAACTGGTTCTGCCGGTTTACTAGCTTTTTCTTGCTTTTGCTTTTCAGCAATTTCCGCTTGTGCTTTCGCTAAAGCTTCTTGCTCAGCCTTTGCAGCCGCTTCTGCTTTTGCACGCTCTTCCGCTGCGATTCTTGCTGCTTCTTGTTCACGAGCAATTGTTTCTTGTACTGCCTTCATATTTGATTCAATTTTAGCTTTCTCTTCCGCTGCTAAATTAAGCTGACTTGCAACCTCATTATATTTAGCTTGAACTGTTTGTAAGTTATCTTGACGTTTTTTCAAGTTATCTTGCAGTTCAGCTTGCGCTTTTGCTAATTTTTGTTTGTCTACTACTAAAGATGCTTCTTTTTCGTCAATTGTTTTCTTATCTTCTTCAATTTGACGAAGATCTTGTTCTTGTAGACGTAAAATTTCTTTATCAGCTTCTAGAATAGTAGAAACTGCGTTCATACGTTGTAAGAAGTCTGCAAAGTTTTTTGACTCTACTACAACTTCTACTACTAAACTTGTATTTGAACTGTTTTGAACAGAAACCATACGTTTTCTCATAATGTCTTTACGAGCAAGGACTTTATCCTCTAAAACGACAATTTCTTCCTTTTTTTGTTCAATCTGCTTATGTGTTTCATCGATTTTACGTTGAATAGCAGCTTGATCCTCTTTATTTTTTGCAATTGTATTATTTAAATTATGTAGTTCGTTTTCGATACCTTTAATTTCTTTACTAACAGCTTGCTTCTCTTGCTCTTTCTTTTGCATTTCTGCATCGTTTTGTTGCAATTGCTGTTGCATGTTGTTAAGTTTCTCGTCGTTTGACTCTGCTTTAACAGCGACTGTACTAGAAAGACCGATAATTCCTGCTAATACTAGACAGCTGATTCGCTTAAAATAGTTCATAATCCGACTCCCTTCTTATACAGTTATACATGATTTATTTTACAGTTTGTTTACAAAACGATTAAATACAGTTTATTTTTCGTGACAAAAAAAAGAGAATTATGAATAAAATGTAATAGATTCTTAAATATTTAACAATTCCTATATTTAAAAAATACAAAAGATGCTAAAATCCAAATATAGAGAAAATATAACTTTCGAAGGCGGTTGAAATAAATACATGTTTACTCAAAAGAAATCACTCCAACATACAATTGCTCAATTAGAAGAGCGTATACAAGAATTAGAAGCAGAATTGAAACAAAAAGATATTGAAAAACAAGAGACTATTTCGACTATCCACGATCGTGTACAAAGCGTTGTACACGATCATCAACTTGTAAATAACCAACACAATACACTCCAAAATTTAGTTCAACAATTAAGTTCATGTTTCGAAAATGTTTCAACACGTACGACACATTCCAATGAGTTAAATAATGAAATGTTGCAAAAGGAACAAAGCTTAATTCAGTCTATTGCAGAAATTATTGACTGCTCTAATGAAGGAAAAGAATCCGTTCACCGCTTACTTATTGTAATTAATAAATTAGGTGAACAATCTCAACGCACGTCTAATAGTATGAATCATCTAAGCGAACGCTCAAAGGAAATCGAGCAAATTGTAGAAGTCATTCAAAACATTGCAGCACAAACAAATTTACTTGCCTTAAATGCGAGTATTGAAGCCGCACGTGCTGGAGAGCACGGTAAAGGATTCGCTGTCGTTGCCAATGAAGTAAGAAAACTAGCGGAAAGTACAGCAGAAAGCACAAAAAACATCGGCAACTTAACGAAAAAAATTCAAGAAGAAATTGAAAAAGCATACGATAATACAAAAGATAATTTACATTTAGTCGATGAAGGTGTAGAAATGAGCGCCGATACAAACGCTAGAATTGAAAATATTTTAGTTATGATTCAAACGTTACAAAATGGCGCTACAAATGTTATTAAGGCTATTGAAAACCAAAAGTCTTGTAATGATGACATATTACGAGAATTCGCTAATACACAACAAATGTTCCAAAAATTAAATACTACTATTATGAATCATATTCATGATGCTGAAAAAGTCGATGTTCAATTGTCTAAAAGTCTTCAAGGAACAGTAACTTCTTAATTAAAAATAAAAATCCCTTATACTGCTATAAGGGATTTTTATTTTATTTCGAATATTTATTTCTTTTCAATATTCATCCATATCTTTGTTATAATGGAAAAGTTGTTTCTTTCAACTAATAAACAAGGAGGTTATTATGGAACAATTTTACTACGTTTTAAAATATTTAATTCTCGGTCTGTTCCAAGGACTAACAGAACCAATTCCGATTTCTTCAAGTGGTCACCTCGTTTTAGCACAACATTTGCTAGGACTAAAAATAGAAGGATTTAGCTTCGAACTACTTGTTAATTCAGCTTCATTATTAGCTGTATTACTTATTTATAGAAATGATTTAATTCGTCTGACGAAGAATGGTCTCTCTTATATATTTACAAGAGCAGAAGACGCGAAATCAGATTTCTTCTTTATTATTTATCTTGTTATTGCAACCATTCCAGCAGGTGTTATTGGTGTTTTATTTAAAGATTACATCGATCAGTACTTAAAAGGTGTGAAGATGGTTGGGATTTCCCTTCTTATTACTGCTGTCGGCCTTTGGATTATTAGAAATTTACGCGGTCGTAAAAATGATGGCGACCTTTCTATGAAAGATGCAATCATCGTCGGATTAGCACAAGCTTGCGCACTGATTCCTGGAATAAGCCGATCTGGTGCCACAATCGTAGCAGCAATGTTACTTGGTATGAAGCAAGAAACAGCTCTTCGCTTCTCATTCTTACTATACATTCCTGTTAGCTTAGGTGGCTTATTGTTAAGCATTACAGACATTGCAAATGATCCAAATCTAGACACATTATTCGTACCATATGTCGTTGCATTCATCGCAACATTTATCATGACGTATATTTCACTAAAATGGTTTATGAACATTATGGCAAAAGGAAATTTAAAGTATTTCTCTTTCTATTGTATTATCGTAGGTGTACTTACTCTTATTTTCTTATAAAGTGAAACTTACAAATCGAAAGCGAGTCATTCTATTACACTAGATGACTCGCTTTTTTATACCTTTATTAAGTTAAAACCTATCATTCACTTATAATTTTCATAATATTATAATAATTATTAAGTTCACTATTATAGTAAAGCTATCTTTCCTACTATTATCGTAAAAGAGGTGTTTATATACTTATAGTTACTAAACTCATTCACATTAAGTACGGATATGAAAGTGAGCTACTTTGTGAGCTTAAACAATATTATCCTTCCCCTGGAACGAACGGTTTTATTAACATAGAGTTTTCACATGTTCATCGTACAAATGATAAGACAGAATATATGTTTCGTATGTTATGGAAAACACAACAAGATTACCATACATGGCTTTCTCAAAGAAAAGGCCATGAAACTTTGAAGTACAAAATACAAGGCTATATCCTTTCTTCCAAATCAAATGCTACCTATGTGCATTAACTCTTCTCTTTTTATTCCTTGCGAGGAGAAAAATGATAAAGTGAAACTTTAATCCTCACCAATCGTGCTTCCCACAAATAGCGGGATAAAGAGCCCTCTTACTTTTCATACTGTAAGAGGGCTTCTCTTATGCATACACTTTCTTTTCTTGACAATACAAACGAATAACATGTTTATTTTGTTGAAATACATCATGCGTCAGACGAATAATAATAAAGTTTCGTTTTGTTTGATCATCATGAACAAAAATCTGTTCTCCCTCCTGAAAACGCCATGCACTTTCAAAAGTCGTAATATGATCCCCACTTACAGAAAAAAGTTCATATCGCATCTCTTGTACCCTCTCTCAACTTACATAATCATAATATCCTCATATTAAATTTATTATAACTTAATTCCTATAAAATTAGTAATTATTTCTATTTCGAAAGATTTTAACTTTGTATTTAAATATTTTTAGCGCTATAATGATAAACGAATTTTTATTGAAAGGAGTTTCACTTTGACTGCATATTTATTTCCAGTAAAAACAGCATTTATTTTATTTCCTTTTTTAGCAATGTTTCTTTTAATCCCTTTTCTAATATTTAATTATCGAAAATACGGTTATTTAAATAAATGGCGCTCATTTATTTTATACTCATTATTACTTTACTTATTAAATGCCTATTTTCTTGTTATTTTGCCGTTGCCACAAACGTTTGATACTTGTAGCCTACAATCGGCTAATACACAACACATGCAACTCTCACCATTTTATTTCATACAAGAGATTAGTAGTCATACATCGGCAGTTTTAACGAAACCGGCTACTTATTTCTACTTATTAAAAGAGTCTGCTTTTTTACAAGTTGCATTTAATGTTCTATTAACTGTTCCATTCGGTATTTACTTACGTTATTATTTCCGACGTAGTTTCCTACAAACAATTTACATTTCCTTTTTCCTTTCACTATTTTTCGAGCTAACACAAGTGACTGGATTATACGGTATATACAATTGTGCATACCGATTATTTGATATCGATGATTTGTTTTTAAATACATTAGGTGGCGTAATTGGTTTTATCATTGCACCAATATTTACGTACTTCCTTCCAAAAACAAACGAGTTAGATAGTCATATTAATTTAGAAACGAAACCAGTCGGATTCATTCGTCGCCTTATCGCGATGCAAATTGATTGGATTTTCTTATCTATCGTTGTACCTGTCATTAAAAACAAAGGAAATTCTTTCTTCGTTTCTAATATGCAATCTTACACCAATATGTATGAACTCATTTTCATTACGTGTTCAATCCTTATTTACTTTATTATTATTCCATACTTTACGAATGGAAAAACAATTGGGAAAGCATTGCTTCGCATTCACCTGAAAGGAAAATCAGATCGTATTACATTAAAAGAACTATTTATTCGATACGGTATATTTTATTTTGCGTTAGGCGGAATCAATTATATTCTTTCTAGTAGTTCTATGTTAAATCATACAGAACCTTTAGTATTACTCGTTACATTGTTATTCCTATTCATCATTAACGGCCTGTTTATTATTCATGTTTTACTGCATGTATTTAGCCGTGATAAACTACTATTTTATGAGCATATTAGTCATACAAGAAATGCAATTACACTAAAAAAAGCTGACAAATAATTATTTGTCAGCTTTTTCATATACATAATGTGAAACTTTAATCAACCCTCCCAAAACGAGCGGTTATCTCCCACCGAATTTTGAGATGGGAGTATTACTGCCCGTTAATGCGGGATAAATAACTTTTCTGCATAAGGATTAAAAAACATTCCAAGTTCATCTAGAGACTTCCTCGCCTGTAAAAACGAATGAAACTCTGGATATATATCTTGTAATTGCTCATACGATAATGTATGCATTTTCCCCCAATGCGGACGCCCTTCATACTTCATAAAAATTTTTTCCACTTCGCCAAAGTAAGCAGCATATTTCATACCTTTATACATATGAACAGCGATATACGCTGAATCTCTTCCATAGGCTGGACTAAGCCATATATCATCACCTTTCACATAGCGGCATTCGATCGGGAAGTGCACCTTATACTTTTTCTTTTCAATAAGATTTGAGATTTCTTCTACCACAGTCCTCATATACTTTGAAGGAATGCTATACTCCATTTCATAAAATAGTACCGTACGTGATGTAGCAAATACTTCATAGCTCGGGCCAATTATTTTTGTGTTTGGTACAGCCTTAGCTGATAATCGACTCACTCCTTTACTTATAGAAGGAAACCATTTACACCCTTTAGATAGTAAAGAGAACATCCTATTTTCAAGTAACTCCACCTTTAGTTTATGCCATTTCAAATCACTGCCTGTATTCGTTGTTTCGTTCGTAAGTTTTACTTGTACTTCATCAGAATAAGGAAAAACGAAAAATTCAAAGTGACGATGCTTCTTATACTCTTCTAGTTTGTTCATTACAGTAGATAATGACTGTTTTTCACTTTCATAAACGAGTGAATACGCTGGAATAACCTTCAATTTTATCTTTACAATGATACCTAACATTCCAAGTGACAACTGAAACGCTCTCCAATATTCTACGTTCTCAGCTTCCGAACAAACTATACTCTCACCATTAGATAAAACTGCCGTAATCTCTATAACTTGTGTTGATAAGCTCCCAAAGGTAATACCCGTTCCATGAGTCCCCGTACTAATCGCTCCTGCAATAGATTGCGAATCAATATCTCCTAAATTTTCTTGCGCATAACCTTTTTCCTCAAGTAACTTCCCTAAATCATATAACTTTGTTCCTGCCCACACTTCAGCGACCATCTTCTCTTCATCAATATTCACAATGCCCTTCAATTCATCTAAAGAAACTAAAACTTCTTCCGTTTGCACAAGGGGTGTAAACGAGTGTCCTGAACCAACAACACGAATTTTCTGCCCCTTTTTTCGTGCAACCCCCACTACTTCTACTACATCTTGTATACTTTCTGGATACATCGTATAATGCGGCGTCCCTTCTACATTCCCTGTCCAATTCCTCCACCTTTGTCCCTTTATAGAAAGCATTGGCCATCCCCCCGATATGTTGAATACTCCCCAACAATCTCTCCTTGTTTAACACGATACAAAAAAGGAAAGCGTTCACATAATTCACCAGCCTTACTATGACGAAACAAAATGGACTCTCCTATGTCCACTCTTTCCTCGCCGTTATAAAATATTGGCGTTTGTACCTCGCCAGCACCTTCTAAAGCTAATAGTTTTGCACCCTTTGGTCTCCAAACTTCAGGCTCTTTATCTTTTCCAACTGCTCCTGAAGCAATATATCCACCACCTAGGCAAGTGTAAATAAACGGGACTGGTTTACGCACAACTGGTAAGGCAAATCCGACCGCTGGATGAAATTTCACCTCTTTATAATAATCAAACAGCTTCGGAGAATAAAAAGCAGAACCTATTGTAATCTCTGAAACTGAATTATCTTTCTCAGTTGTTTTTATGCTTCCTGTTCCGCCTCCATTTACAAACCTTAGCTCAATACCAAGTTTTTGTATTGCTTTTACAATATATTCTCTTCTTTCTTTAACTTCTAGCACTGATTTCTGCTTTAAATACGAAATCACTTTACTTTTCAGCCATTGATTCGGTATATGGTCTCCCACCCCAGCAATTTGAGCTTCATAACCCATCACACCATCTAACATTAAATATGATGACCTTCTCACCTTTTCTACTACTTTCAACGCATCCTGCACATTTTTTACTGGGGATCTTTGTACACCAAAATGAAATTGAAAGAAACGACTACTCATATCAATATCCAAACAAACACGAAAACATCCTTTAGATTTCTCAGCAATTTTTTCTAAATACACAATATGCTCTTCACAATCCACCATACAAGTTATAATGAAACCTTTCTTTGTTAGCAAACTAATTTCATACAAAGCTCTTTCATCATAAGCAGGATATCCAAGCAATAAATCATTAAATCCTTGTTCTATTAAAAATAAAGTCTCTCTAGGTGAAAAGCACATAATACCTTGAAATCGATCATTTGCAGCTAAAATCTTTTGCATAATCGGAACAGAACGTAACGATTTACTCGCTATACGAATCTTCTTATTTCCACTTAACTCTATAATTGATTGAATATTTCTATCTAAAGCCACTTCATCCAAAAATGCACACGGTAATGGAACTTCTTTAAAAATTCCTCGATCCACATTTTTCTCTCCTCTTCTCAATATGTCTTATACATATTGGAAAGAAAGTGTGATTTTCCTGTTTGCAAATAAAAAAAGTTTCTTCTTTACGAAGAAACTTTTTGAAACTACTTCATAGAAATAGTCGCCTCTACTGGATAATGATCAGAGTAATCATTATACGTATATTTTTGGAACCATGATGTAACAGTCCATTGTGGAGATTTCGGCTGTAACACCTTATTCTCTATATACGATGGGTTCGCATGGTCTTTGCTTGCAATAATATAATCTAAATACTCGGCAGGACTATCAGGGAAATTATATTTTGCAATACTGTTTGTCGTTGCATCCCAAGTCGCTGTATGTCCAGTATAAGATGGTACAGAAGCGTTCAATGTTTTAAACATAGATGTATACTCTGAATCATTCTTGTTCTCTGCATTTATTTTATTTACGTTCATATCACCACCAATTAACACATACTCATTATTTGGTATATTTTTATTTTTAATAAAATCTTGAATTTCTTTTAATTGGTTCGTACGTACAGATGCAGGTGAAGTTTTTCCGCACATACTATCTTCAGCCTGCAAATGCGTCCCAATTACGTGAATGAAACGATCATTTTTCTTAATTTTCGTATATACAAATCCTTTATTCGATAAATTATCTGGCCCGCATCCTTTTGCAAATACATATTGAATCTTTTCAGCGATTGGCCATTTGCTGACAATCGCAACGCCACCATCTTCAGGAGTTGAAGATGAATAGTTCCCTAACGTTTTATCCCATTCGCTTCCACTACTACGACCTAATACTGCTGTTTGATTTGGATATTCTTTCTTCAAATTACCTAATAAACGATCTGATGCGCTATTATCAAACACTTCATTTAATATAACAACATCTTGATTCTTTATATAATCTGCCGCCCCAATTAAATCAGCACGCTCAGTTTGTCCCCAGTTTGGATATAAGTTTGTTGATAGCATATATACATTATGCGTCATCACTTTTAATGTATCATTTTGATTTGTAGATGCTTCTGCTTGAGCTGACGTTCCGCTATATAAAGCTCCTAAACCAACACCTAAGCTAAGTACACCTTTTAGCAATTTACCTTTCACGTTTCATACCTCCATGTATTGTATAGTGATAAAAAGGCCAAATACTCTATTCTGAGATTTGACCTTCTTCAAATACTTAACGATTTCCGTACGTATCAAACCAAAGCTGAATATATCCAGCAGTAACACGTTGTGCATCCATTAAACGCTTACCTGTCATTGGTGTAACTTCAGCGCGCCATTTATCTGCATATTCTTGTGATACAGCTGCTCTTACGAACCAATCTTTCGTATTATCATTTACAATGCCAGCATAATCTTGCTTCGCAACTACTGCCGCTCCATGAATCCAATCTTCTGGATTCGTACCTTTCCAGTTCCAATACCCATTTCCATCCGTTACTTTATAATTATCTTTTATCGTATCTACAAAGTTTTCATATTTAGAATGGAATCCTTGTGGATACGAAAGATTCGTAAAGTTTGCCGCATGCATCGGTTGGTTTACATCACCTAAATAATGAAGAGATAATCCTAAATAGAAGAATGCTTGTTTCATATCTTTATTTTTGTAAGACTCACCAGCTAATTTAAAATATTTAGCTCCAGTTTCCTTTGCCTGCTTTGCATACGGAATATAAGTTTTCCCATTGTCAGGGTCATAGAAATGTGAAGCAAATGTGCTATTATCATAATAAGGATTTTCATAGTCAGCAGCATAAATACCGTTCTCTAACTCAGTACGCCATTCATTTAATAGTGCAACTCGATCTTGTTTTACAAGTGTTGTATTACGAGACATAATATCAATTGCACGATTTACAATCCATAAATGAGAATTCACGCCTTCTTTATGTTTATCTTCAGCAGACCAGCGCGGAATAACTCCAAATCTCTGTCCCCCATCATTTTCATGAGCAAATGCAACACTTTGTAATGGAGCAACTAATGTAATAGCTGCCGCTAAAGCAAGTACTTTCTTTTTCATATAAAATCCTCCATTTTATAATTGAATTATTGTAAACATTTTGTTAGGATCCTATGATGTCATCTGGTTAACCTATGACTAGAATATCCCACCTTTCATGAAAATTCTATCACTAAATCAAAATATGCAAATGTTCATATCATTATAACTTTATACACAGTGAATATAATGAATGAATACACTTTCATTTTAATAAACTATTATTAAGGCTTGTCTAAACTAATGTAAAAAAAGAGTAAAGCACCCACATGCTTTACTCTTTTTTTCTATTCGATAATATACTTGGCAATTGTACATTAACTGCCAACTTATGTATAAATCCAAACACTAATCCGATCCCTATAAATATGTATAATATCGTAAATATCTTTCCGAAGTCAGTTTGGGGACTAAATTGCCCATCACCGACAGTAGTCAGCGTCACAACGCTAAAATATAAAGCATCCAGAGGACGTAACCCCTCCACTGTACTATAAAAGATTGTACCAGATATTAATGTCAAAATTGTTAATACGAATAACACTTGAAATTCTTTATCTTTCCATGCTCGCAAACAAGCTTTTAGCATCCGTTTCAATGTCAATATAAATGAAAGCATTAGACTTCCCCTTCCAAACAAAATACCTTTAGTTACAGGAAAGTCTATCACCTTTCAGTATAGAAAAAAAGTAGCCCTCTTCTATTTCTAGAAAAGGGCTACTCTTTTCGATTCTATCTTATTTAGGTGAAACAAGAATTTTCACTTGTGTTTTATCTTTTACAAGTGCTTCAAATCCTTCTTCAACAACTTGATCCACTGTAATTTTTTTCGTAATTAATTTCTCTGCTTGAATTTGACCAGAGCTAATTAATTTAATAACAGCTGGGAAGATGTGACGGTATCCTAAAATACCAATAACTTCTTTTTCTTTTAATACTAAATTATTCGGAGTAATTGTTGCGTCTTTTTCCCATACACTAACAATTACAGTTTGTCCTTCGAAGCTTGTACTTTCAATCGCTTGGCGTAATACAACTTCAACACCTGTTACTTCAAAGCTAACATTTACACCTAAACCATTTGTTAAGTTACGAATTTCAGCTAGCACATCTTGAGTTGCTGGATTTAATACATAATCTGCACCTGCTAATTTCGCTAACTCTTGACGTTCTTTAGAAAGCTCAACTGCAATAACAGGAGTTGCTCCTGCTGCTTTAGCTGCTTGGATAACAAGAAGTCCAATTGGACCGCAACCAAATACTGCTACAGCTTCCCCTTCTTTTAATTTACTTTGACGTACTGCATGAACTGCTACTGCTGCTGGTTCTACAAGCGCACCTTGTTCATACGTCATTTCATCTGGAATGTGATGAACCATATCTTCTGGTACTACTGTATATTCAGAGAAACCGCCGCCTTCTCCGCCAAGACCGTGGAAAACAAGTTGTTCACAAACATTGTAATGTCCATGTTTACAAGCTTCACATTTACCACAAGAATAAATTGGTTCTACAACAACACGGTCTCCCACTTTATGAGATGTAACTCCTTCACCAATCTCTATTACCTCACCACTAAACTCATGACCTAAAATAACAGGTGCTTTCACATGTGTTAATGGATGTTCTTCTGTTGGAATAAAAATAGGCCCTGCTAAATATTCATGCAAGTCTGTCCCACAAATACCACACCATTTAACTTTGATTTTCACTGTTCCTGGTTTTACTGTTGGTTCTGGTACTTCTTCTACTCGTACATCACGTTGATTATGCCAAAGTAGTGCTTTCATTTTATACATCCCTCTCTATGTATATACTTAACCTGGTGAAGTTTACAAATCTATTATAATACTTCTATCCATATATTTCAAAAAAACAATCACATCCCTACTAATTTTTTACAAATAACGTTCAATATTTTGTCACTTTGTACTTTTTTCCACATCTGTTAATTCAATTTCATTGCAGGTGAAATTAGCATTGTGCCATAATAGCATTGGAGAGGTGAATATCGCTTGAAATATTTTATTTACTTTATCGTTATCGTGGCATTTTTAGATACATTTTCACAATTACCTATTATGAGTACTTTCGCTCAAAGCCTTGGAGGAACTCCTCTTATTATCGGGCTAGTTGTCGGTATGTACTCATTCGCTAATATGATTGGTAATATTATTGCTGGAGCCGCTGTCGATAAATTTGGTGCAAAAAAAATCCTTTATATAAGCATGGGAATTACGAGTTTCATAGTCTTGTTATACACCGTTGTTCAAAGTGGTGAACAACTATTAGTTGTGCGCTTTATGCATGGATTTAGTGATGGCTTTTTAATTCCTGCTGCCTTTACATTTTTATCAAAACAAACAAATGCAAAAAGACAAGGAAAAGCAATGGCTCTATCTGGTGCTGCTGTTGGAACAGCGGCAATCGTAGGACCTGCTTTCAGCGGTATTATGAAAGCAACAGCTGGCGTAGAATGGGTCTTCATTACTATTTCTATTTTAATGGCTCTTGGTACAATCGTATCTCTATTCTTCTTACCAAATAACGTATCAAGAAAAGATACATCAAGAACGCAAATGATGAACAAAGAAGATATGATTGAACTGTTAAAATCAGAACCGTTATTACAAGCATATATTGGTGCTTTCACATTAATGTTTTCACAAGGAATTGTCACTTATATGTTACCAGTAAAAGTTGAGGCATTAGCGCTTAAAGCATCTACAACAGGCATGATGTTAAGTGTATTTGGTATTACTGCTATCCTCTTCTTCTTGCTTCCAACAAATCGTATTTACGATCGATTTAATCGTTCGAAACTAATGCTAATCGGAATTGCAGTTATGGCATTCGCATTATCTTTACTCGGATTATTTGCTACAAAAGGTATGCTCTTTATTGTAATGATGATTTATGGAATTGGATTCGCAATCCTCTTTCCGTCTATTAACGCTTTACTCGTTGAAAATACTACAGACGATAATCGCGGAAAGGCATTCGGATTATTTTATGCCTTCTTCTCATTAGGAGTTGTTGCTGGCTCCTTTACAGTCGGCGCAATCGGAGCATCACCTAGCATCAGCTTCATTATCGGGACAGCATTTTTATTAACATTTGCTGGGATGATTTATGTAAGAAGCAAAGTAAAAAAGACAATGATGGGATAATCCATCGTTGTCTTTTTTAAAATGCATATTGATATAATCCGTAATATAATGGAAGCGTTGGAATAATTCCAATTAATTTAAATATAAAAGGTAATGGCTCATCTCGCTCTTCATATAAACGAAAAACAAAAACTGCAGTTAAAGTCCAAATGACGCTAAACAAGAAGATACATTTCCAAACAATCGAGGTTAATATTTGTATATCAAATACAAAACCAAAGAGCCCTATCCACGTAATAATAGATACTACAAAGTCAAACTTTTGAATTGGTGTTTGAAACATACCCCTTACTAACGAAATAATAGCTAACATTGCTACAATAACTAAATATATTTTCCAAAGCATAATGATAATCTCCTATTCAATTCAACTTTTAACTTTCAGCAAACCATATTTAATAAACAATATAGCATTATATTTTTCATAGAAATAATACAATGGATAACAAAATAAAAAGAAAATAAGTACAGTTGGTACATTGTCTACAATAGAAAAATATTTTACTAGTAATTCCTTAATACTCTCTCCAATAATAATAAACAATGGAATTATACAAATCATCGCTAATATTAAACATGACGTTACCCTTATTTCTTTCAACTTCACCTTACAATGTGGACACCTTAATGAAAAAGGATGTGGGAGATCAATAATATGTTGTACAGTAATATCCCCTTCACACTGTGGACATCCAATAACTTCTTTCATTTATCGCTTACTCCTTTCTATCTATAAAAAGAGCCATATTGAATAGAACTCTTTTTTGCCCAATATATTACTTTTGTGTATAACCAAATAACAATGTAAATAAATTGAGCCGTAAAGGCAATAATACATTACTTCTTTTAAAAAGAAAGTTTATAAATAACGACGATACTTCGACAATTTCCTCGGAAATATTTCCTTTCTCCACATAATTTGATACACTACACATGAATAAACATTTGTATTACATAAACTAAAATAATAACTTACTGTACAAATTAAAAAGCACACTCTTCATATGAAGAATGTGCTTTTATGTTATTAACGTTTAATCCAAACAGCGCCTGCCGATTTATCTTCTGCCTGTCCAACAACTTGGAATTTAAGTCCAAGGTTTGGAACTTTTCTTCCTGCATCTACAATTTGCTTGTTACTATATACTTTTGAATCATCAAAAGTTGTAACACCTTGTAATCCAGAATAGTTAAACTGGCCACGTGTTAATGAATTTACACTCCATGCTGGTGTTTTATCAAATGAAAATGCAGCGTCTGCAATTTGCATGCCCGTATTACCGTACGCTGGTTTCCCGTTCAGATTACCAACAAGTGCTTCTGGATGAGAATCTACAACCCCAAGGAATCCTTCACCTGGATGCACCCCAACCCAGTTATCTTTAAAGCTATCATCTGCATACCAAACGACAAGACCTGTATTATACACTGGACCTTTTCCTGCTTTTAATCCATTATCTGATCCCGCATAGTTTCTCCATTCTAAGTAGTAATAATGAGCTTTCTTCTCTGTCCCATCAGAAACAACAAAACCATTTAAATTCATTTTAGACTGTCCTTCTGCATCATCAGAAAATACAACTTGTCCATCAACAGTTACATTTACATCGTCCATCGCAAAACCTTTATATGTTACAGCCGGATCTGTAATATAGTCGAATTGTAGTTTCACTTTTTTGCCTTTAAATTGACTTAAATCATATGATTTATCAATCCATTTCCCATCTGTTGTATCTTTATCTCCTTGGACTACTTTTTCTCCAAGTCTATCAATTAATGTTTTCGTTCCATCTTCTGTTACTGCATGTACTTCGACGAAATCGCACTCTGCTTCTAACTCATAATTTGCTTTATAATCGAATTTTGTATTTGTTCCTTTTGTTAAGTCAAAGAATGGTGTCTCTAACGTTGTATGCATATCATCGCCTCTTGTACTATAATATGCATGCTTTCCAAACGCCGGTTTAATCGTTTCAACACTTTTACCTGGTAAGTTAACACGTACAACGCCTGGACGATTTGATTTCGTAACACTTTGATCAATATATGTAGGAACTCCCACACCACTCTTAATTTTATCGTAATCTACTTCTAATATTTTTGCCCAGTTGCCACCCATATTCTTTTGTAAGAAGTCTTTATTTTGTGGTGAAAAACTTGTCGGCTCCGTTCCTGCGATTTTTCCTGTCCAACTACCTCCACTCATTAATGACCAAGCTTCGACAGGTGAACCATTTCCAGTATATTTCGTGTCATATTCATCTGGTAATCCAAGATCATGTCCAAATTCATGCGCAAACACACCTACAGCTCCATCTTCTGGTTCAATTGTGTAATCATGTGCTGCTACTTTTCCACCAAAGTAATCTACCTTTGATTTTGTACCTTCAATCGCTACTGGATCTACTGCTAATTTTGAACGATGTGACCAGATCGCATCATCACCTAATTTACCGCCACCAGCTTCTTGACCAACACCAGCATGGATTACCATTAAATGATCAATTACACCGTCAGGTTCGTTTTGATTCCCATCCCCGTTTGTATCATATCTATCAAACTGATCAAACTGAGATAAATCTAGTCCTTTCTCAGCAGCTGCATGCAAAGCTTCTTTCACTAAATCACGTGCACCTTTCGGACCTTTATTATCGTGACCACTGCTACCATCAGCTCCATAATCAGATGCTTTTCCTGGAACTGTTAGCCACTCCGTTACATATCCGTCTGTCGTATAACTACCACCAGACTGCTCTTCATAGTATTGTTTAAATGTTTTTACTTTTGAACCATCAAATAATGTATAAGGCTCCTTACCAAACAACATCTTTTGATAATGTTCTCTACTAAAGTCTTTCGAATACATATAACCTGGTGTTTGATCAATATTATTATGTTTATAATCACTAAATTCAACGAGTAGCACTAATACTTTATCTGATCGAACAGATCCTTTATATGGAGCTTGCTTTGCTTTTGAAGTTGGAACTTGCCCATTCAATTGCTTTTTATTTGGTTCTGGCTTTTGCTCAAGATTAATATTTTTTTCAGTCTTTTTTACATTTTCCTTTTCTTCCATCTTTTTCTCTTTTACTTTTTTTGTGAAATCAGACGTTTCTTGTGAGGGAGCATCTGGAAGAATTTCTTTGTTCGCCTGATCTCCTTGTTTCTTTTCAATATATTGCTCGACAGCCTTTTTCGTCTCTTCTTTAGAAGATGCTGGATTAATTGTTCCTCTTTCTTTCAAAGCTTCCGCTAAACGATCTTCTTGAATTAAATTGTAATCAATTGGCGTTGTAGACACATTCTCTTTCTCTTTTGCTGGCGTTTCTGCATATGCTAACGGCGCACTCATTACAGATGTGCATCCGATAATTGCTGCAATTGCTAATGATGACAACACTTTAAATGGGGCTTTTCTTCTCATTCCATTTCTCTCCTTTTATAAAACTTAAAATTCAGATAAATCGGTGCGTTTTTGTCGAAATCTCTGTTTACTACCCTCCCTATATAAAAAGACATAATTCTATAAACATTGAACTTTCTGTTATAGAATCATGCCCTCCAGTTTTCTGGTCAGACCCTCTATCTGTTTATCCCTTGGTTCAACTAATAATCAGTGTGCTGATGAACAAAGCCCCCACTGATTAAAGTTTCACTTTATATCGAAATATGAAAAATAAAGAGTTATGTGATATATATTAAATATCTTATATAACAAATTTAAAAGACAATATGCAAAATTGCATGAAAATTCTTTTAAATAAAAAAGAATCCTAGTCAATTAAACTAGGATTCTTGATTTTCTATTATTTCTCTTGTGTTTTTTCCCAATCAGCTAAGAATTTCTCAATTCCTTGATCTGTTAATGGGTGCTTCACTAATGAAGCAATTACGTTTGCTGGGATTGTTGCAATATGTGAACCGTTTAATGCTGCATCAGTTACGTGAACGCTGTGACGTACAGATGCTGCAATGATTTCTGTTTCGATGCCATGAATTGCAAAGATTTCTGCGATTTGACGAATTAAATCCATACCGTTATGACCGATATCATCTAAACGACCTAAGAATGGTGAAACATATGTTGCACCAGCGCGAGCTGCAAGTAATGCTTGAACTGCTGAGAATACTAATGTAACGTTTGTACGAATTCCTAAATCAGAGAACGCTTTTACTGCTTTTAAACCTTCTGTTGTCATTGGAACTTTTACAACAACGTTTGGAGCAATCTTCGCTAATTCTTTTCCTTCTTCAATCATTTTATCAGCTTCTAAGCTAATTACTTCTGCACTTACAGGTCCTTCTATAAAGCTGCAAATTTCACGAATACGCTCATGGAAATCTACGCCTTCTTTTGCTACAAGTGATGGGTTTGTCGTTACTCCAGCTACTACGCCTAATGCATTTGCCTCTTTAATTTCGTTAATGTTTGCTGTATCAATAAAGAATTTCATTTGTTATTCTTCCTTCCTAATTTTCATTTTATATTTATTTATTTTTCTTAATAAGCTCTAATTCAATCGGAATAGATTTGTCCACTTTTTTACCTTGTGTTATCTCTTTTGCTGTTTGCATCGCCTTCTCTCCGATTAATTCCGGTTTTTGAGCGACTGTTGCAGCCATACGCCCATCGTTAACCGCTTTCACAGCATCTTCAGTTGCATCAAATCCAACAACGACTACATCTGTTTTTCCAGCAGACTTCAATGCTTCAAGTGCACCTAATGCCATCTCGTCGTTATGCGCAAACACGGCTTTAATATCGCTATTTGCTTGCAAAATGTTTTCCATAACAGATAATCCTTTCGCTCTATCAAAATCAGCCGCTTGTTTGGCAACTACTTTTAAAGACTTATCGGCTACGTTATGGAATCCTTTCCCACGTTCACGAGCAGCAGACGATCCAGGGATTCCTTCTAACTCAGCAACGTTTGCTCCTTCGCCGACTAATTCACGAATGTAATCACTAGCCATTTGACCACCTTCGATATTATTAGATGCAATGTGAGAAACAACCTTACCTGAATTCGCAACGCGGTCTACTGTAATAACAGGAACATTTGCTGCATTTGCCGCACTTACCGCTGAAGCAACAGCATCTGAATCGGTCGGATTAATAACAACTACATCGACACCCTTTTGAATTAAATCTTCAACATCGTTCGTTTGCTTCGCTGCATCATTTTGCGCATCAACAGCAATCAATTCGATGCCGCTATCTTTCGCTTTCTTTTCTGCACCCTTTTTCAAAGTTACAAAGAAGGGATTATTTAAAGTTGAAACAGAGAATCCAACTTTAATAGTTTTATTTCGACCTTTATCGCTAGAATCCTTTGCCCATTCTGGTGGTTCCATTGAACAACCAGCAGTAATGACCATAATACATGCAACGAGTATAAGTAACCATTTCTTCATGAACTGTCCCTCCATTACGCTTCTTTTCGGCGATCAATTAATACAGCTAGTAAGATTACAAGTCCTTTTACAACTTGTTGGAAGAAAGAAGATACACCTAATAAATTTAAACCGTTATTTAGTACACCGATAATTAGTACACCGATGAATGTACCAACAATCCATCCTCTTCCCCCAGAAAGACTTGTTCCACCTAATACAACTGCTGCAATTGCATCTAATTCGTAAGAAGTACCTGCAGTCGGCTGTGCAGAATCTAGTCGTGATGTTAAGACAATACCTGCAAGCGCTGCCAAAATTCCGGAAAGACCGTAAATCATTACTTTAATTCTCGTAACATTAATACCTGATAGTGCTGCTGCTTCTTCATTTCCACCAATTGCAAATGTACGACGGCCAAATGTCGTTTTCTTCAAAATGAAGTACAGTACTGCGAAAGCGATCATCATTGTAACAGCTGGTACCGGAATACCAAGAAAATAACCGCGGCCAAACATTTGGAACATTAAATGATCACCAAGACCAGTGATCGGACGTCCGTCCATATAAACAAGCGTCAACCCACGAAAAATAGTCATTGTTGCTAAAGTTGCAATAAATGGAGCTACTTTTCCTTTCGCAATGATGATACCGTTTACAACCCCCATTACAAGACCTGCTAATAGTCCAACTGCCATTGCAAGGAACGGATCCATGCCACTTGCCATCATTCCAGCAACAAGTGCACTTGATAATGCTAAAATAGAACCTACCGATAAGTCAATACCCCCTGTTAAAATTACGAAGGTCATTCCGAATGCAATAAGCGCATTAATCGATACTTGACGCAGTATATTAAATAAATTTGGAATTTCAATGAACGCTGGATTTAAAACTGTAATTACGACGATAATTAATACTAAACCGATTAAAGAACCGAGTTGTTGTAATACATTCCCCTTCTTAGCCATCCTTACTCTCCCCCTGTAGCTAGTGCCATAATAGACTCTTGTGATGCCTCATCTTTCCCTAAAATGCCGCCGACTTTTCCTTCATGAATAACAAGAACTCGATCACTCATTCCTAAAACTTCCGGAAGCTCAGATGATACCATAATAACGGCATCGCCTTGCTCAGTAAGCTTATTCATGATAGAGTAAATTTCTTTTTTCGCTCCAACATCGACACCTCTTGTTGGCTCATCTAAAATGAGTAATTGCGGATGAATGCCTAGCCATTTTGCGATTACAATCTTTTGCTGATTTCCACCAGAAAGAGATTTCACTGCCTGCTCTCCGCTAGATGCTTTCACATTAAGAAGCTTCATCATATCCTCTGTAAACTGTTGTTCTAGCTCGTTGCTTAGAACACTTCCCTTTGAAAGACTTTCTAAATTCGGTAAAACTAAATTTTCTCGAATTGAAAAATCTAACACTAATCCTTCAGACTTTCTATCTTCTGTAATGAAAGCAATTCTTTGTCTAATTGCATCTATCGGACTATCAATCTTTACTTCTTGTCCATTTATAAAAATTTGTCCAGAATCTAAAGGTTCATAACCAAATATCGCTTTCATAATATCAGTGCGACCAGCTCCCATTAAACCAGCTACACCAAGGATTTCACCTTTCCTTACTTGAAACGAAACATTTTCAAATTTCCCTTTCTTCGTTCCGTTACGCATTTCAAAAATGACATCACCAATTTGACTATTTCGCTCTGGGTAACGTTCACCAATGCTGCGCCCCACCATCATACTCACTACTTCATCAAATGATGTTTCTGGAATTAATCTCTTTCCAACGTATTCTCCATCACGCAAAATCGTAATGGCATCACATATCGAGAAAATCTCTTCCATACGATGCGAAATGTACACGAATGAAACACCTTCTTTACGTAACTTATTGATTACTATAAAGAGCGTTTCGATTTCACGATCCGTCAGTGCCGCAGTAGGTTCATCCATAATAATAACGCTCGCGTTTGTCATTAACGCTTTCGCAATTTCGATAATTTGCTGTTGTCCAACCGATAGTTCCTCTGCTAACATAGCACCTCTTACATGCAATCCTAGCTCTGCTAGTTGCTGCTGCGCAATCGCGTTCATTTGTCGAGTGCGTAAAATACCTGTTTTCCCATACATTAACTCTTTACCAAGAAACATATTTTCAGCTACTGTTAAATTCGGCAATATGTTTAGTTCTTGATGTATAAATGCGATGCCGTACTCTTCAGCTTCTTTCGCATTTTTAAAGGTGCGCTCTTGCCCATCAATCGTGATTGTCCCATCATCTTTTTTGTATACACCTGTTAAAATCTTCATGAGCGTTGATTTACCCGCTCCATTTTCCCCCATCAATGCATGGACTTCTCCTGTTTCAATCATAAACTGTGCATTCTTCAAAACAGGATTGCCATTGAACGCCTTTGAAATGTTTTTCATTTCAATATGCATTCCCATCACTTCCCTTTATTAAAAAATCACGCCTGCATGTAAAATTACATTTGCATAAGGCGTAGCCTCGCCTGTACGAATAATCGCCTTCGCTTTCTTTGTATGCTCTTTAAATTGTTCATGAGATACATACTCAAATGCTGGCTCTATTAATTTTTGCTCGATCTCTTTATTTACTTCCGCATTATTTATAATGACTTCTTCTGCTAACGTCACTTTTTCGATTGCCATATCATCAGCTACAACTTGTAACACCTCTAAAAAACTCGGTTTTCCAATCTCAACAGCTAAATCAATTCGTTTTACTCCATCCGGAATCGGTAACCCGCAATCAGCAATTACAACCGTATCTGTATGCCCAAGTGAAGCAAGGACTGCCGCGATTTCACTGTTTAATACACCATGCTTTTTCATCCAACAATCACCTGCACTTCACGTACTCGATCTCTCGTTGGCATACCGCCCTGTGCTCCAAGTTTCGTTACAGAAAGACCACCGGCAATATTCGCGAAACGAATTGCTTTTTGAAGTGTCTCTCCTTCAGAAAGTGCAACTGCTAACGCACCATTAAATGTATCACCAGCTCCAGTTGTATCCACTACATCAACAGCAATGCTAGGAACATGTACAATCTCTGTGCCATTATGGAAACGAACACCGTTAGAACCTTCTGTCATCAATAATTTATTTGGATACTTCGCCAATAAATCTTCAATTGGTGATGTAAAATCATCTAATACAATGCGGCACTCATGTTCATTTGGCGTAATATAAGTTGCTTTTTCTAAAATTTCTTCTGATAAAACTTGTGCTGGCGCTGGATTCAACATAACAGGAATATTATGTTCCTCACAAATAGCCAATACATATTTTACTGTTTCAAGTGGAATTTCTAGTTGAAGAACAACCATATCCGCTTTTACAAGAAGGTCTTTGGAGCGATCTACAACTGACTTATTTACAAGAGCATTTGCCCCTTGTACGACAACAATACTGTTATCTTCTTCTGCTAAAACGATATGAGCAATTCCTGTCGTTCTATCTGTAACCGGTACCACACAATCGATAAAAATGCGTTCGTTCTCTAAATTTTTTCTAACTACTGTTCCATAATCATCATTTCCTACCGCTCCAACCATCGCTACATTTGCTCCTAACCTAGCTGCAGCAACTGCTTGGTTTGCCCCTTTCCCTCCTGGGATTGTATGAAACGCTTCACCAATTACTGTTTCTCCTGCTTTCGGCCGTTTTTTTGAAACAGCCACTAAGTCCATTGAAATGCTTCCTACTACTGCAATATTTGGCATCTGTTTCATCTCCTTACTTCGTTGTATTTCGTTCTATAATTTCAATCGGCAAACGATAGTGTTTCTCTTCTAATGTATTTCCTTCCATTTGCTCTAACAACAACTCTGTTGCAATTTTCCCCATTTCATATATCGGTTGTGCAACTGTTGTAATAGATGGATACATCATTTCTGTTAAAGAAATTCCATCAAATCCAATAATTTGTAAATCATCTGGAATGGCAATCCCCTTTTGAAGTACAGCCTTTACAATACCAATCGCAATTAAATCATTCCCAGCAACAATACCATCAATATGCGGGTATTCTTCTAATAATTCCATCGCTACACGCTCACTATTTGCTGGATCAAACGTACTCTCTGCAATCATATACGAAAGATTATTTTGCGTAATAACGTCTACAAAACCTTCAAAACGTTCATTTGCAGTACTCACATCACGTGGACCGCGAATATGTGCAATATGTTTACATCCTTTATCTAGTAACAACTTTGTCGCAGCCTGACTTCCTGCATAGTTATCTGCATATACAGTAGGAATACGCTCATTAAACATACGGTCAATCGCAACAACCGGGACAGATAAATTCATGTAATTAACACTATTTTGTGGATTCGTTGCTACAATAAATCCATCTACATTATTTTGTCTAAGTACATCAATGTATTGTTTCTCTTTTTCTAAACTTTCATCAGAGTTACAAAGGACAACTGTGTAACCTTGTTTATGTGCTACATCTTCTACGGCACGTGCAACTTCTGGAAAGAACGGATTCACGATATTTGGAACAACTAAGCCAATTAAACGAGACTTTTTATTATACAGTGAACGCGCTACTGTACTAGGCTTATAATCTAACATCTCAATTGCACGCTCTACCTTTTTTAATGTATCTTCGTGAACATATCCATTTTTATTTAAAACTCTGGAAACGGTCGCAACAGATACTCCCGCTAATTTCGCAACGTCTTTAATCGTACTCATTCTCTTTTCTCCTCATTTCATGTAACCGTTTACAGAAAATAATATAACGTATTTCTAAAAATACGTCAATCATTTCTCACTAAAAAGCTTTTAAGGTTATACTCAAAAAAGCACCGCCATAAGGCGATGCTTCTTCATTACGAGTATGATACAGTTTTTTCTTTTTCTTCTACAGCAGGCTCTTTAGCATCTTTTTTACGATCTGATAATTTAATTTTTTGTAAGAAAATCGTAAAGATGGCACCTACTACGATAAATACTAATCCTGTTAAGAATACAGTATGAAGCGAGTCTACTAAAGAGTTTTTCAAAATAGGTACAATGCTGTTAGCGAACGCTTCTGGCATTTGTTTTAATGCCTCTGGGCTAAATAGCATCGAATATAAACCTTGTGGATCTGTGTGAATCATATCTTTAAATTTCGTTACCATTTGTCCCGCTTCTTTCGGGAATGTATCTAATACAGGTACTAATTTATTTGTTAACGTTGTACCTGAAGTGTTATTCATAATTGATCCTAAAATTGTAATACCAAATGTTCCACCAATTTGACGGAAGAACTGACTTGATGACGTTACGACACCAAGGTCTTTTTTCGGGAAGCTTTCTTGTAACGCTAATGTTAATGTCGGCATTACAAGACCCATTCCTAAACCGATAACCATCATATAAGAAGTAGCTGTAAGCTTCGTTGTGTGCATATCCATCGTTGTTAATAACCAGAAACCACCCGCCATAATAAGCATACCTGCGATAATTTGTGGTTTTACACCAACTTTTAATACAAGTTGCCCACCGATAATACTCATTACAATCATTGTAATCATCATTGGAGTCATAATTGTTCCTGATTCAGCAGCACTTACTCCTACAATACCTTGCATGAAGAATGGTACGAACATAATCGCGCCGAACATTCCAATACTCATAAAGAATCCAATCGCATTCAGTATTGTAAATGTGCGATTTTTAAAGAAATGCATTGGTAAAATCGGCTCTTCAGCTTTCGTTTCAACAATAACAAAGCTAACGATACCAATTACAGCTAGTGCAAATAAACCGATAATTTGCCAAGAGTCCCATGCATAATCTTTTCCGCCAAACGTTAGCGCAAGTAATAAACTTACAACACCTAGAATCATCGTAAAGATTCCAGCGATATCAATTTTAATTGGTCCTGTTTGTTTATGTGATTTTAATCCCATTGCAATAAAGATTGTTGCTAAAATACCAACCGGTAAGTTAATGTAGAATACCCATCTCCAGTTCACTGCATCTACAATCCACCCACCAACTTGTGGTCCAATTACAGAAGCAAGACCGTATAACGCACCAAAAATACCTTGCCATTTCGCACGTTCTTTTCCCGTGAACATATCTCCAATAATAATCATAGCCATTGGCATCATAATACCGCCACCAAGACCTTGAATACCACGGAAAATAATTAATTCTGTCATACCATTTGCCATACCACATAACGCCGAACCAATCATGAAAATAACTAGCCCTGTTATATATACGTTACGACGACCAAGTAAATCCGCTAACTTACCTGCAATTGGTACAACTGTCGTTGATGTTAACATATATGCTGTTGTTAACCATGTCATTAAACTTAATCCGCCTAGGTCACCGACGATACGTGGCATTGCTGTACCAACAATTGTTCCATCTAATGCAGCAAATAGCATCGCGATTACTAAACCGATTAACAACAACTTTCTATTTTGATTTTCTTGTTGTTCCATGTAATCTCCTCAATTCCTCTTAGTTATTCTCTTTTTTCTCTTGTGTCCCGCAAATAATGGTTTCTAACTTCTCAAAGAGACGTAATAAATCTTCTCTTTCTTGCAACTCTAAATGTGAAAAGTATTTTGCAATATGCTCGTTGCGAGCTGTCATTGCCTCTTCTACTCTAGATTTCCCCTTTTTCGTTAACTCGATGATGACAACACGACGGTCATCTTTGTCGTGATAGCGTTCTACAAGTTCTTGATCGATTAGACGATCAATCATCACTGTAATTGCGCTAGGCTTCACGTACATCTTTTTTGCTAATGTTGTCGCTCTTGAAGCCCCATAATGATCTAGAATCTTTAAAATATAAAACTGCGGTGGTGTAAGTCCTGTTGCTTGCATTTGTTCTAATAACTCCGTCTGCATTTTCTTTCCAATCGAAAAGGCTAGAGCTTGAATTTTATCGATATGCGTCATATCATTTGGCATGTTATCCACCTCTTATTTAAACAATAAAATATTTAACGTATTTAAATATTAATCCCACGAACAAAATCCGTCAATACTTTTATTCATAAAAACGTTTACATTTTTGTCACAAAGTTGTATAATTTTCGACGAAGTTAATATTGACAGTCACGGAGAAACGGAGTACACGGCTATGAATCATAAAAAAGGAAACTTTTTTATATTTCATGGCCTTTTTATATTCTCTGTCTTAAAACGCTTCGAATTAATTAGGGGAGGATTTTCATTTTATGTTTTTCACACAATTATTTAAACCTGCGCCCCACGCGGAACGCTTACCAGCTGATCGCGTTGATAGCGAATACCGTAAATTACGTTTACAAGTATTCTTAGGTATCTTCATTGGTTATGCAGGTTACTACTTTGTTCGAAAAAACTTTTCACTAGCAATGCCATACTTAATCGAGCAAGGATTTAGTAAAGGGGAACTTGGGGTTATCCTTTCAGCAGTATCTATCGCTTACGGATTAAGTAAATTTCTTATGGGTATCGTATCCGACCGTTGTAATCCTCGCTACTTTTTAGCAGCTGGGCTATTTTTATCAGGTATCATTAATATTATTTTCGGCTCATTTTCTTTCATTACAACGAGCATTATACTTATGTTTGTACTTCAGTTTTTAAATGGATGGGTACAAGGCATGGGATGGCCTCCTTGTGGTCGTACGATGGTTCACTGGTTCTCTATTAGCGAACGTGGTACAAAAATGTCTATTTGGAACGTCGCTCATAATGTCGGCGGCGCGCTGATGCCTTCTCTTGTAACATTAGGCTTATACTTCTTTGCAAATGACTGGCATAGTATTTTTTACTTCCCAGGTATTCTTTCAATTTTAGTTGGTATTTATGTACTAATTACAATGAAAGATACACCTCAATCTTGTGGACTACCTTCTATTGAAGAGCATACTGGAGAATATCCACCGGATGAGAAAATAAAAGATCGCGAACGCGAACTTTCGGCAAAGGAAATTTTATTTAAATACGTACTAAACAATAAATTTTTATGGTACATCGCTATTGCGAACGTTTTCGTGTATTTCGTACGTTACGGCGTTGTAGACTGGGCTCCTACTTATTTAGTAGAAGAAAAAAGCTTTACTCATAGTAGCTCACGTACTGCTTACGCTCTATATGAATGGGCTGGTATTCCAGGTACACTTCTTTGCGGATGGATGAGTGATAAACTATTTAAAGGACGTCGTGCACCTGCTGGTATTTTATTTATGATTGGTGTATTTATCGCAGTTCTTGTTTACTGGTTAAATCCTCCTGGTAATCCAATGGTTGATAGTATCGCTCTTGTCGCAATTGGATTTTTAATTTACGGACCGGTTATGTTAATTGGTCTACACGCTCTTGACTTAGCACCAAAGAAAGCTGCTGGAACTGCAGCAGGCTTAACTGGATTCTTCGGTTACTTAGGCGGAGCTGCTTTCGCTAGTGCCGCTATGGGCTTTATCGTAGATGCATTCGGGTGGGATGGCGGATTCATCTTATTACTTGCATCTTGCATACTTGCAATGTTCTTCCTTGCCCTTACTTTAAATACAGGGTCAGTAAAATCAAAACAAGCTTAAATAACATATAAAAATCATAAAAATAGCTCTTAGCATCTACATACATGCTAAGAGCTATTTTTTATTTTCATTGCTGTTCCTACTAATGATAACAACCAATTCCTTCCCTACTCTAATATTAAAAAATTTGATGAAACACCTTTATTAAAACAGCTAACGTAACAGATGCAGCAAATCCCCCTAGACAAATTAAGCTTACCCCTTGACTATATGACAAATTTTGAAATGATTTCATTGCTTCCATCCTCCCTATCTCCCCTGTGATACTTTTATTTTACCAATGGGAAAAATTTCATAACATCGATTTCTCTAACAACTAACTTACAAATTTGTAAGTTAACATCTTTTCAACTTATATATCTAGTATTTCCACAAATAAGAGTTATTTATACATAAAAAAGACCTCAGTTATACTAAGGTCTTCATTACATTCTATTTTATTTTATAATCATCACCGGACATTTCACTCGTTTTGCTATTTTATGACTGACACTACCAAGCACCATTTCTTGCAGTGTATTTAGCCCTCTGCTTCCAGCGATAACAAGATCTATATCTCCTGTATTTACATATTGAACAATTGTATCTCCAGGATCACCATGTAATATCGTAATTGTATAAGAAATGTTCTCTTTCTTTAATAGACCTTCAATCTCTTTTAATTTATCTTTTCGACTAGCTGATATTGTTTCTAAGTCTGTTTGACCTTGTATAATATCTGATTTTGCCGTTCTATTATCTACTACGTACACAACTTCAACATTTGTTTCTTCGCTACATTTCGCAATATATGTTGCATGTTCCGCTGCTCGAAGTGCATGTTCAGAACCGTCACATGCTAATATAATTTGTTTGTACATATGCTGAATCCCCTTTTCGTTATCCTACTCGTATTATATAATAAAGCCCCCTAAAAAGGAGGCTTTTAACTAGCAATTCTTTTATTATAAGTAGCCAAATTTGCAACAAGTTTTGAGCTACGTTCATTTAATCCTGTTATACTTACTTTCACACCACTTTGCTCATACTTCATGATAACTTTATCAATTGATGCCACTGCTGAATCATCCCATACGTGCGCATGAGTAAAATTCATTTCAATTTCTTTTACATCTTCATTAAATGAAAAATTATTTATGAAATCGGCTGTAGATGCAAAGAAAAGTTGACCGTGAATTTCGTATATTTTCTTATTTTCAATATATAAATGTTTCACGTGAATCTTTGCCATATTGAATGCAAATAACACCGCACTAATTACTGTTCCGATAATTACACCTAATGCTAAATTATGTGTAATTAAGACAATCACAACTGTTACAATCATAACAAATGCGTTTCCTTTTGGTACTTTATGAATCGTTGTTACAGAGTTCCAATCAAACGTTCCGATTGAAACCATAATCATAACCGCAACTAAAGCTGCCATCGGAATATGAACGACATAATTCCCTAAAACGAATAGTAATACGATTAAAAATCCGCCCGCTACAAATGTTGATAGGCGACCTCGTCCACCTGATTTAATATTAATAACAGATTGACCGATCATTGCACATCCTGCCATTCCTCCGAAAAATCCAGCAACGATGTTTGCGATCCCTTGTCCGCGTGCCTCTTTATGCTTATTACTTTCTGTATGCGTCATATCATCTAAAACTGAAGCTGTTAATAAAGACTCTAGTAAACCAATGATTGCAAGCATAACTGCATAAGGTAAAATAATCCCTAATGTTTCTAATGTAAATGGCACATCAGGAATACTAAAGAACGGTAATTCTTTCGGTAGGCTTCCCATATCCCCTACTGTTTTCAACTGTAATCCGCTCATAAGTGCAATACTCGTCACAATAATAATTGAAATAAGCGTAGAAGGTACAGCCGTTGTAATACGTGGAAATAAATATATAATTGCAAGTCCTAATACAACGAGTGCATACATTTGCCAAGTTGCATTTTTAAAATGCGGTAATTGCGCTGTAAAAACTAAAATTCCAAGTGAATTTAAAAAACCACTCATAACAGATTTCGGAACAAACTTCATAAATGAGCTCAGTTTGAACACGCCAAAAATAATTTGGACGATACCTGTTAATATTGTTGTAGCAAATAAATATTGCAAACCATGATCTTTAACAAGCGTTACCATTAATAATGCCATTGCACCTGTTGCAGCTGAAATCATTCCAGTTCTTCCGCCAACAAATGAAATGGTAACCGCAATACAAAAGGCTGCGTATAGTCCAACTGTCGGATCCACGCCTGCAATAACAGAGAAGGCTATCGCTTCAGGGATTAATGCTAAAGCAACGACAATTCCTGATAACACGTCCCCTCTCACATTAGAAAACCAGTCATTTTTTATCGTTTGAAACAAAATACCACTCCTCTACTCCTTTATAATTTGATTTTCTCCATAAGAAAATCTAGCCGACTGCACGAAAGCTATTATATAACGAGTAGAAGATTTTTTGCTATGTAAAAGTTTCCTAAAGAAAAAGACGCTACCTTAGCAGCGCCTTTACTCACTTTATTAATGTCCACCGTGTCCTTGACCACTTTCCTGAACAATTTCTAACCTCTCATCTAGTATTCCTTGTGTTTCAAATGAAATATCACTCGTACTTCCTAATAAGAAGCCATGATTATATGGTCCAAGTGTTGGATCATCTTTAAACTTCGGCTGAATAGTAGCAAGGAAGTCATACACTGGTTGTGAAGCTTTCCCTTCTTCTAACAAGACAACAGGTGCGTGTTTACCCATATGTGAAAAAGGTGCTCCAGCAACTGCTAAATCTGGTGTTTTGCTTGAAACAAATGATAAACCGTGACCAGGTTTTGTGAATCCCCAGCCAAATTTTGTTTTTTCATCTTTAAATTTAGCGAACGCAATCGAGTTTTCTGTAGGGGTCTCTCCACTAATACGCGTTACTTTCCCGTATTTGCTTAACTCTTTTTCTACTTCTTTTGAAACAATTTTTTCTGGCCCTAATACATATATATTTGCTTTATCTTTTCTCATTTTTAATGCCTCTATTGTCGCTTCTGGCACTTTATTCTTTTCTGTATAGAGTAGTGGTTCCGGCATATGAGAAATCCAATTTACAGCGGGTGTTGTATATAAACGTCCTTCTTCTGCAGACGAACCGATAATAACACTATTTGGGTAGCTTCCTGTTATATCGGCATACTCCTTATCAACATCCTTCGCAAATATAGCTGGGTCCGTTTCTTTTATTTGTTTTACTTTATAACCTTTCAATTGTTCAAGCGCGCTAGTACCTACATCTCCCATCACCATAATTTGTGTTCCATCTTTCGTTCCGATTGGATTTAATCGTTTTATTTCTTTTAACGTCATTTCCGGTATCTTTTCTTTTTCTATAAATAAAATCGGCCCGTTATTCGGATGATGAATAAGGTCTGCACTCGCAATACCTAATTGCCACTCGCTTGCTGGTACTAAAATAACAGCACCTGGCTGGTTCTCTTTATGGGTTGCTGGCCATATCGTTTGCGAAGTTAACACTGCCATTTTTAGGGGGTCATTTGTATTTAACCTCGTTACATTTTTTAGACTTGTCGTTAATAAATCATTCGATGCCCCTTCGTTCATTTCTTTTGGCGCGGTTACTTCCTGATTCATTTTCATTTCCTTTTGCTCTGTTTTCTTCTCTTTTGTAGATTCATGATTTTTATGGTCTGTATTCGTTTGCCCACATGCAGCAAGACCAACTGCTGTAATTATTGTTATCCCAAAAATTCGGGTCATTTTTTTCACTATACCGCCTCCGTATTAATCATTTTTGAGCCAATATGATTACCTAAAATGTAATTTCAACTCCACAATAACAAGCAATTCTGAAGAAATTATGCAGACACATCATAATCTGCACCATTTCTTCATGATTTTGCATTACACTTTAAGTAACGATTATAAATATGGAGGGCTCTCTATGATTGATATACTGCTCGTAGACGATGAACCGAGAATGCTTGAATTATTAACGCTTTATCTTACTCCAATTGGATATAACTGCGTATGTGCGACTTCCGGAGAAGAAGCTATTTTACATATAGAAAATCGAAACTTTAAATTTGTTTTACTCGATATTATGATGCCAAAGATGGACGGATGGGAAACGTGCAAAAGAATCCGTTCATTTAGTAACGTTCCTATTATTATGGTTACCGCTCGTGATCAAACAGTAGATGTCATCCAAGGATTAAAACTCGGAGCGGATGATTACGTAACGAAACCTTTCCATGAAGAAGAACTTTTCGCAAGAATTGAAGCCGTTTTAAGACGTACAAATGAACATAAACAAATCCAATATCACGGTATTGTATGGGATGAAACAAAACACTTCGCTTCTGTACATAATGAAGAACTTCTTCTCACACCGATCGAATTCTCTTTACTCGGGTTATTTTTACGCCATGTGAATTATGTATTAAGCCGTGATCAGCTCATTGAACGAATTTGGGGATTAAACACAAATACAGAAGATCGCACAGTCGATTCACATATTCGTAATTTGCGTGATAAATTGCGAAAAGCAAATTTCCCTATTGATCATCATTTAAAAACCGTGTATGGAGTAGGTTATCGATGGATTGATACCGAACATTAAGGAGCAAAGTGATGAAACGAATCTCTATTCAATTCGGATTTTATTTTTTAATTGTCACACTTTTAATTGAAAGTGTTCTATTTGTATTGCTCTATTATAGTCTCGTAAACACTAGAGTAAATGAAGAAATGACTGCTTTATTAAAACGTGGAAACAGTCATCGTGATGTACTTGAAAAATATTATGATAAGCAAACAATCTCTCACGTAGCACTAATGGAATCTGAAGCTGAAACAACTGTCGTTATTACAAATACAAATAAAGAAATACTAGCTAAATCTAACGAAATAAACACGACTATAAACGATCATATTAGTAAAATGCAAACTCGAACAGACCATAATGGAGCGATTATAGAAAATCATTGGAAAACATCTAATTATATATGTACAGTTAGCCCTATTGTAGTCGATGGAAAACATGAAGGCTATGTGTACATGTTTCTTGGAACAGAATCAATTGAAAAGTTGGTTAATGGATTAACGAAACAATTCATTATTGCTGGTGCCATCACGTTTCTACTCACAGTCATCACAATTTTCCTATTATCACGTTTATTAACAAAGCCATTGTTACACATGAAACATGCAACTGAAAAAATGAGTAAAGGCGATTTGTCCGTTTCATTAACGACTACTCGAAATGATGAAATTGGTGAACTAGCATCATCTATTCAAACGCTCGCAAATGATTTACATTATATGAAAACAGAGCGAAGTGAATTTCTAGCAAGTGTTGCTCACGAATTACGAACACCGTTAACATACGTACGAGGTTATGCTGACATTGCTTTAAAAGAAAGCACCCCTCCTGAACAACGTTTGCGATATTTATCAATTATAAAAGACGAGTCTGATTACATTACAAACTTAGTTCAAGATTTATTTTCACTTGCACAAATAGAACAACATAGCTTTTCTATTCAAGTAAAGGAAGTGCATTTACACACCTTCCTTACTCGCATAGCTGAAAAAGTAAACGCCATGTATAAAGAAAGATACATTAAAGTTTCTTTCTCTTGTTCTCCTACATTGCTAGTAAACTTAGATGAACAGCGATTCGAACAAGTGATAGTGAACATTTTAAATAACGCTTATAGACATTCAAAAGAACATTCTCATATAAACATTTCTATTACAGACGAACATAAACGTATCTCCATTACAATTGAAGATGAAGGCGAAGGTATTCCACCTGAAGACCTCCCTCACATTTTTGACCGCTTTTACCGTGTCGATAAAGCAAGATCACGATCTACAGGCGGAACTGGTTTAGGACTCTCTATCGTGAAGGAAATTGTAGAACTACACGGCGGAAATATTACTGTAACGAGCGAAGTCGATTACGGGTCTTGCTTTATAGTTTCATTACCATCCATAAAGAAACACGACTATCATCAATAGTCGTGTTTTTTTATCCCGCATTAACGGGCAGTAAGACCCCTACATCAAAATTCAGCGGAAGCAAAGAAGTTAGGTGGGGGATCAACTGCCCGTAAAAGCCCGATTGGTTCAACTAATAATCAGTGGGAGATGAACAAAACCCCCACTGATTAAAGTTTCACTTTATCATTTTACTTTATAATATAAATTTACAAATTGCCCAAAACGTTTCGTATCCGTTAAAGTTAAATTAATTTCTGGATTCTTGTCTTGAAATAACGGAACTCCAGAACCTAATATATGCGGTGTAATTGTAACAACATATTCATCAATTAAATTATTCTTAAAGAACTCTCTCAGTAGACTCCCTCCACCGACCATCCATATTTTAGATCCTTCTTGCTCTTTCAACCTTTTCGTAAACTCCACTACCTCTTCATTTACAAAATCCACGTGTTCATTTGAACCTTTTTGTGAGTTAGAAAAAACATAACATTTTTTATCTAAATACGGGAATGTTTCCATATGCTCTACTACATAATCGTACGTTCTTTTTCCCATAATTATTGTATCAATCGTTTCGTACATTTCTGTATAACCGTTATCTCCCTCTCCTTCGGTTTCCATTAACCACTGTAAATCATCATCTTCTTTCGCAATATATCCATCCAAGCTAGCGGCTATAAATAAAACTATTTCACGTGACATATTTTTTCCTCCTTACATCTCATCTTGATAACATTATGCTGTAAACAATATACTAACAATAAAACACGACAATTTATGTCATGTTTAAAAAGAAAAAAGGTGATACATTTGTCAAAAGCTAAACGCTTATTAGATATTCTTATATTTGCTTCTGCAAAAAAAGCATTTACAGCTCAAGAAATAGCTGATGAATTTAATATTTCCGTTCGTACTGTCCACAGATACATTTTAGATTTAAGTGATATGGGATTACCTATTTATGCAGAACAAGGTCGTAATGGAGGATATAAAGTATTAACGAATAAAGTCATTCCCCCTATTTTATTTACTGAAGAAGAAGCGGTATCCATCTTTTTTGCTTTTCAATCTTTAAGTTACTATCGAGACTTACCTTTTAACACAGAAATCAATTCCGTTACGCATAAACTGTATAGCTCTCTACAACATGATGCGAAAGTGAAAGTTAATAAAATACGTTCTTATATCGCTTTTTGGAATCCGAAGAGAACAATTGATACACCTCTATTAAACGCAGTGTTAAGTGCGGCTATTGAAAATAAAAATTTACACTTTCAATACGAATCTAAATCGGGGATAAAAACAAAACATGTTCATCCTATCGGTGTATACGCTCATGATGGGCTATGGTACTTACCATCCTATGACTTCAGGAGAAAAAAAGTATTACTGTATCGTGTTGATCGTATTCTTTCTATATTATCAACAGAAAAAAATGAAAGTACGTTCATGAATTTAGAAGAATGGTTTACCTCTAGCTCTAACGTAGTGCACATTCCTACCCAATTACATGTTTTACTAACGACAGAAGGCGTGCGCCAATGTAAAAGTGTTCCTTACCTTGAAGAATTCGTGGTAATAAACGAAGACGGGACAGGATATATACATTCAACAATTGATAAAGGCGAAATCAACTTTATTACCCCTTTATTTTATAGACTTGGAAAAGATGCACGAATTTTAGAACCGAAAGAATTGATAGATGGTTTACTTATGCGTGCGAAAGAAGTTTTACATATGTATGAAGACGAAAAAAGCTGCTAAATATAAGCAGCTTTTTTCGTCCCGTTGTTCCTATTGTTTTATTATTGACGAATGTCAAACCACCAACGATTTTTCGAATTCATATTCTCAGTTCCACTAAAACCACTGTAACGGAAAGCATCAAGGAAAATTGAATCTAGTTTATCCTCATCCACAAAATAACCTAAATTAACTTTCATCGTTTGGCCAGGTAGGATACTGCCAATATTGTAGAAGCTTTTCCCATCTCCGTGAGGCTCTAAATAATCAACTTCTCCCGTCATAATACGCGTTGCATCCATTCCCTCTTCTTTAGCGTATTTCCATGCATTCCCTTCAAATTTAAGCTGCTTTATGGATGGATGCATATAGATTTCTTCTGTCGCCTGTTTACCAATATTTCTCACTGTTGTTGTCAAGTAGACAAATTTAACATTAACTAATTGCGAATCTACTAATGTATCAATTGAATCTTTACCATTCCCTAATTTATATACATCCCGTCTGTACGATAGCAGTTTTCCCGTCTGATCTAAAGCCTTCTTCTTGCTTAATATCCCTAGGCCAAGTTCATTAAAGTTCTCTTGTTTAAAATCTTTAATCGAATCAAAAACTTCAACTTTTTCTATCACATATTCAATTTGGCTGTTATCCATAGATATCGTTACTGGAACCTTTTGCCCTATATGAAATAGTCGTTTGCTATCTTTTTTCAAAGGAATCACTTTAGATTTTTTAGGTTCATCTGCTTGGCTAAAATACTTTTTATCATAATTTGATATATGTGATGCCTTTTCTTTTGACGTGGGCTCAAGTGAAATATTCCCTAAGACATCTATCATTTGTTCTTCATTTATATCTGATCCAATAAAACTTTCTAACATAATCCCTTCTTTCTCAAAAAAGAGAAAGACCTTCCTATCAAACATTACATTGTTGTTTCCAGTTTCTTTATGAACAATTACTGCTTTCTTGCCACCTATCTCTTTTTCTTCGTAGCTTTTTGAATATAAAGTTTGAAAGTCCGCATTTTCCCCTACTCTCCAAAGACTAAATGAAAAGCCTCCATTTGCGTCGTTATCTTTAAATGAATATTTCATAGCAGAGTCATCAATTGCTTCCATATTTTCTGGTAATTTATCAATTTTCAGCTTATACCACTTATCAGCCTTTTTCGTGTCCTTATTTGTTACCGACACATTTACTTCATAATTTTGTTTTTGAACAATCATATTATAGACTTTTACTGCACCAAAAACGGTTGTCGGCATACCAATCAATAAGCAGGCAGCAGCGATTAACATACGATGTCTTTTACTCTTTTTCTGTGGTCGCTCGTCCTTCAGCTTCATTTCCTCCATAAACAGTTTCTTTTTGCGCGTATATGTATGTGAAAATTCATGTTGTTCTTCGGATTTATCAAAATCATCTAAAGCAATTTTTTCAGCAAGTTCATATATTTCTTTGGAGTTCTTTGAATTCGTCATGTTGTATACCTCCTATCATATTTTGGACTCGTTTTCGAGCGCGTTCAAACTGCTTGCGGACATTAGCCTCCGTAATCCCCATTACACTTGAAATTTCTTGATACGTTAAGTTATAGAAGACTTTGTACTTAAACACCTGTCTGTTAGATTCATTTAACTCTTTTAGCAATGTATCAATTTGAACCTCAGACATTTTACGTTTTTCCCACTCTTCAATATTTTCATCTACTGCTTCTATTGATTCTCTTTCATATTCTTCTAAAAATGTTTCATTTCGTTTATTTTTCCGGTAACTATCAATCGCCTTGTTTTTCGCGATCCTCAAAATATAGCGTTTAAGCTCTTCAGTGCTCAAGCTATGGAGCTTTTCCAAGTTCTTATAAAGAGTAATAAACGTCTCTTGAACCGCATCTTCAGCCTGTTGAATATTATTTAAAATAGAATACGCTACATAATAAATTTTTTGTTCGTACAACTCGTATAGCTCTTCCATCTTTTCATAATCGTTATTTGTAACTTTCATATAATTCCTCCTCTCACTCTATATAACGAATGAGCACTGTACTTTGTGACACTGCAAAATCTTTTTATAGATAAAATTTAATAATAGAATAAACAAAAGCCCAATTTCTCTATTGTAACTGAGAAATTGGGCTTTTTAATATTAGAATTTTCCTGACTGTATCTCTAAGAAAAATTCTTTTACACCTTTTCAATATGCAGTATTTGCTCTATCGCTTCTTTTAACAAATTCTTTGTCTCTTCAAAGTTATGATTCTTCTTTTCCTCCGGTTGCACCGTATAAAACTCAGCAAACGAACGCTCTTTATATCTTGGTACGACATGCATATGGTAATGTGTTAACTCGTTAAATACTCCACCATTTTGACAAACTGTAATTCCATCTGGTTTATATAATGCCTTAATCGCTTTTGCAATCAGCTTAGAAGCATCCATAATTGATCTTGCTACAACGTCATCTAATTCTTCTACTTCTACAACATGTTGCTTTGGCACAATTAAAGTATGTCCTGGGTAGAAAGGCGCATGATCTAAAAAGCAAGTTACATAATCATCTTCATATACTTTATATATTTTTTCCTCTTCGTTTGCTAATTTACAACCTAAACAGTCCACTACACTTTCCCCTCTTTCTAAAAACATAAAAACGTGAGAATACGGCTCTCACGTTTTTATGTTTCATTTTATTAGTTCAATTGTTTCCGTAACCTTTATACTATCTTTTACAGATTGAACAATCGTACAATTTTTCACTGCAAGCTGCAATGCTTTGTCCAACTGCTCTTCTGTAATGTTTTCCGCTTTAATTTTATATTGCAAATGAACACTTTCAACTGGTTTGGATAAAGCTTCACTTCTACCAATTTCAGTTTCGATCGTAAACGTATCGTATGTAATACGTTTCTTTTCTAAAATTGTTCGAAAGACAATTGCACTACATCCTGCGATAGAAGAAACGAGTAATTGTAACGGTGAATACCCGTTTTCTTTTCCAATCGCTAATTGAGCGTACGATAAATCTGCCTTTATATCATCGTGTTTGATTGTTAGTTTCATTTGTTTTGTCCATCTCCACTTTCATCGGTTTCTGCTGTTTCTTACTCATATAATAATAATATATATAGCAGAAAATGATAAATGGAATACCGCAGTATAACGCCATTCTTTGTTCAGGAATAAACGCTAAACTAATAACAACGATGCTATTTGTAATTAAAGCTAAAATTGGAACAATCGGATATAGTGGTGTTCTATACTTTAAGTCCTCTAACTTTCCTCCGCCTTTTATATACTGACTTCTAAAGCGAAGTTGCGATAGAGCAATAATGATCCAACTTGAAACAGCCGATAAACCAGCTATCGATAATAAGTACATGTATACTGTATCTTCTGCAAGGAAACTTGTGAATAGGGATAATCCAGCTACCGCAATCGTTACGACTAGCGCTGTAATTGGAATACCACGTTTATTTACTTTCTTGAAAGAAGTTGGTGCCATTCCTTCATTTGCAAGTGACCATAATATACGTGTCGCTGCATATAATCCAGAGTTCGCTACAGATAATAACGCAGTAATAATAACAAAGTTCATAATATCAGCTGCATATGGAATACCGATTTTATCAAATACAACTACGAATGGACTTTCAATTACGCCTGCTTCCTTCCAAGAAATTAATCCTACTAAAATTGTCATTGTTAAAATGAAGAATAACATAATGCGCCATACTGTATTACGGATCGCACGTGGAATTGTTTTTTCTGGATTTTCACTTTCTCCCGCTGCAATCCCGATTAACTCTGTTCCTTGGAACGAGAAGTTAACTGTAATCATTGTAAGTAATACGGCAGCTATTCCATTCGGGAAAAGTCCACCATCGCTTACAAAGTTAGAGAAAAGAGGTGCTGCTTCTTTTCCGTCATATGATATAAATCCTAATAATGCACTACCACCAAGAACAACAAATGCAAGGATTGTAATTACTTTAATACTAGAAAACCAAAATTCTAATTCAGCGTAGCTTTTCGCTGAGATAGCATTTGACGCATATAGAATAACGCCGAATACAAGGCACCATACCCAAACATCAACATTTGGAAACCATCTTTTCATCATTAAACCTATTGACGTTAATTCTAGACCCACTGTTACTGCCCAGCCGAGCCAGTATAACCAACCAATCATAAAGCCTGTTCCTGGTCCAATAAACTTCGTTGCATACTTTTGGAAAGATCCCGAAACCGGCATTGCTACCGTTAACTCTCCAAGACAAAGCATTGTTAAATACATAATAAATCCGCCTACTAAATATGAAAGGATGGCCCCCCCTGGTCCAGCCTGATTAATGGTGTAACCCGAACCTAAGAAAAAACCAGTTCCAATTACACCACCAAGTGCGATCATAAATAAATGTCTACTCTTCATCGTACGATGTAATTTCTCATTCGTTGGTTGCTGCATCTAAATCCTCCCCCTACAAATACCCCTATATCTTGTTAAAATTTTCTGATAATAAAAATATACACGAAAGCGATTACATTTTCTATATAAAATTAAAACTTTTCTGATAAAATAATATAAAAAATCTAATTATAGCTAGATTTAGATTCTATTTAGAGGAAAATAAGGAGAAACAAGGAAAAACCCTTACATATATTGTAAGGGTTAACGAAGTTCTAATCTTCTGGATAAAATTGATAAACTATAATTTACGATAAAGTACATACAAGCTACTACCATAAACGTTGGAATCATATAATTCACATTTTGTCCGCTAATAATTTGAGCATTATGCATAAGCTCTGGCAGTGATATAACAACTGCTAATGCTGTATCTTTCAGCAATGAAATAAATTGACTGACAAGCGGTGGAACCATTCTCCTTAATGCTTGTGGTAAAATGATATGCCAAAGCGCTTGCACATACGTTAATCCTGAAGATCTTGCAGCCTCAATTTGTCCTTTTTCAATCGATAATAGACCACTTCGAACAATTTCAGATATCATTGCTGCTTCAAATATTGTTAAAGCAACAATTACAGCTGTTATAATTTCTAATTTCAAGCCTGCTTCTGGTAGTGCAAAATACGTGAAAAATATAATCAAAAGTAGTGGTAAATTTCGAATTACTTCAACGATAATTCCTAATACTTGTGAGACGACAGGTATTTTCATGTAGCGCAATATCCCTATTACACTACCAATAATAAAGCTAAGTACAATTGCTACGAGCGCTACCTCTAACGTTATAAGTAATCCTTTTAATAAAAATAGAATATGATCCCCTGTAATTGCTCCCTTAAAATCCATTTACACCGCCTCCTTTGCTAAGCGTTTTTCTAAATAACGCACTAGCATACTGAGCGGAATTGTTAATATTAAATAAAACATCCCGACAAATATATATACATCAAACGTAACAAACGTCTTCGTTGAAATTAAATCTCCTTGATACATTAAATCAGCACCAGCAATAATTCCAAGTATTGAGGAGTTTTTAACTAAATTGAGAAACTGGTTTCCTAAAGGGGGAATTACAATTTTCATAGCTTGAGGTAAAACGACATGGTACATTGCTTGCGTATAAGTCAATCCTGAGGAACGTGCTGCTTCCATCTGACCTTTCTCGACTGATAGAATACCAGCGCGAATAACTTCCGCAATAAACGCTGCTGTATATACGGTAAGCGTAACTGTTCCTGCTACAAAACCATTTAAAGTAATTCCTATTACAGGTAACGCGAAATAAAATATAAATGCAATTAATACGAGTGGAATATTTCTTACAAACTCTACAAAAGCTGAACCTACCCAATTTAAAATACGAATCGGTGCGATGCGCATTACTGCCAAAATTACTCCTAAAATAAAACTGCCTATCAATGCAATTACACTAGACATAACTGTATATTTAAATCCTTCTAAATACATATCAATGTTATTCGTTAATATAGAAAAATCAGGCACATATTCTCCCCTCTTTCTTTACAAGAAGAGGATGAGCACTCTCATCCTCTCACTTTTACTATTTATCAAGAAAAATAAAGTTTCACTTTACTTCTCTTGTTTTTGACCGATCCATTTTTCATACAATTTATCGTATTCCCCGCTCGCCTTCATATCTTTTAGTAAGTTATTAATCTCTTTCGTTAAATCGTCTGCACCTTTTTGCACTGCAATTCCGTACGGTTCATCTGTAAAAATTTTTCCTACTACTTCATAATTAGAATCTTGTTTTGCCATTCCGTAAAGGATTGCATTATCTGTCGTTAACACATCACCTTTACCTGCCTTTAACGCTGTAAATGCCTCACTATAATTTTCAAATTCTAATACAGTCGCTTCTGGTGACTTTTGACGAATGTTATTTGTAGATGTTGATCCTTTTACAGCTAATACTTTAACGCCTTGTTTTATATCATCGATGCTCTTAATATTGCTTCCTTTTTTCACAAGTAACGATTGTCCGGCTTTAAAATATACATCTGAGAAATCCACTTCTTTTTTGCGCTCTTCCGTAATTGTCATTGTCGCAATAATTGCATCAATATCACCATTTTTCAGCATTGGAATACGTGTTTTAGACGTTACTTCTTTCAGCTCTAGCTTCTTTTCATCTCCAAGAATTTTTTTCGCAAGTGCCTTCGCAACATCAACATCGAATCCTTCTACTTGCCCTGTTGAAGGATTTTTTAATCCAAATAAATTCGTATCATTCTTCACCCCGACTACTAATTTTCCTCGTTTCTTAATTTGCTCAACAGCCCCGCCTTGCTTCGTATTTGTTTCCTTTGCCTCATCTTTCTTACTTCCGCATCCAGCAACAACAAGCACGAATAAACATGAAAATACGATTAAAGTAAATAACTTTTTCATTTTAAGCATGGAATTCCTCCTCTAATGATTTAGCACCCGACTTAAAAATAAACGAGCTCTTTCTTGTTCAGGATTTGCAAAAAATTGCGCCGGTGTCGTATCTTCAATAATTTGACCATCATCCATAAATAAAATCCGATCTGCTACTTCTCGCGCAAATCCCATTTCATGCGTGACAACGACCATTGTCATCCCTTCTTTAGCTAGCGTTTTCATAACATCAAGTACTTCCCCGATCATCTCCGGATCAAGAGCAGACGTAGGCTCATCGAACAGCATAATTTCCGGCTGCATCGCAAGTCCTCTAGCAATTGCTACTCTTTGCTGTTGTCCTCCGGATAATTGATGTGGATATACATTAGCCTTCTCCGGGATTCCTACTTTCTCTAAATAAAACATTGCTGTTTTCTCTGCTTCTTCTTTGGAAACTTTATTTACTTTAATCGGTGCTAGTGTAATATTTTGCAGAACTGTTTTATGTGGGTATAAATAAAAATGTTGAAAGACCATCCCAATATTTCGCCGCAATTCATTCATGTCCGTCTTTTTATTGTGTACCTCTGTATTTTGTACAATTAATCCTCCATCTGTAATTGCCTCTAATTGATTTATACATCGAAGCAATGTACTTTTTCCTGATCCTGAAGGCCCGACAACTACTACCACTTCTCCTTTTTTCACTTGCACATTAATATTTTTCAAAACTTGAAAATTACCATAATATTTATTTACATTACGAAATTCTATCAACATACTCCCCCTTCCCCTAACAACGCATGTACATTCTTTTTATATTCAAAAATAGTCCCAAAAATAACTTTCAGCTTCAATTTGTCCATAAAAAAGCAAAGGGTTTCCCCTTTGCTTCTTCATTTCTATTCTATTAAGATACTTCTTCTTTCTTATCTTTCCCGTATTCATGCTCCCAAAAATCAGCATTTTTAATTCCTAATGGCTGCGGATCGAATACTGGATCTTTTCCTTCTTTTTTCTGTTTTTCATAATCCTTTAATGCGACTAATGCAGGTTTTTGTAATAATAAAATCGCAATGATATTTACCCATGCCATAATTCCTACACCGATATCACCTAAAGCCCACGCCGTTGCTGCTGTTTTAATACAACCGTAGAATACAGCTCCTAAAAAAACAAATTTTAGTACAATAGACAACCAAGGACGGTCTTTATCACGATTTAAGTACGCGATATTCGTTTCTGCAATGTAGTAATACGCCATAATTGTTGTAAACGCGAAGAATAATAACGAGATTGCAACGAAACCGTTTCCAAATCCAGGAAAAACAGATTCTACCGCCGCCTGTGTATATCCTGGTCCTGGCTGAGCGCCATTTAATTTATTAACGATAAAGTTTTTTCCGCTTGCATCAAATACGTTATACATGCCTGTAATAATCATCATAAATGCTGTTGCTGAACAAACAAATAATGTATCAATGTAAACGGAAAATGCTTGCACTAAACCTTGCTTAGCTGGATGTGATACTTCAGCTGCTGCTGCTGCATGTGGTCCAGTTCCTTGCCCTGCTTCATTGGAATAAATACCTCGTTTTACTCCCCAAGAAATTGCTAAACCGATAATACCACCGAAAGCCGCTTCTAATGCAAAAGCACTTCTTATAATTAGCATAAATGCTTCTGGCAACTTTTCAATATTCATAGCAACAATAACGCAAGCTACTAAAATATAACCAACTGCCATAAACGGTACGACAACTTGTGCAACGTTAACAATTCGCTTTACTCCACCGAAGATGATAATAGCTAGTACAACAACTAATAAAGCCCCTGATACGGTGGTGTTAATTCCAAAAGCTGTTTCTAAACTTACAGCAATACTATTTGCCTGCACACCTGGCAGTAAAAGCCCCGTTGCAAGAATTGTCGCTGCAACGAATACTAATGCATACCATTTCACACCTAAACCTTTTTCAATGTAATAAGCAGGTCCACCACGAAACTGTCCTTGATGTTTCGTCTTATATATTTGCGCTAATGTAGATTCTATATAAGCTGATCCTGCTCCTAAAAAGGCCACTGCCCACATCCAAAATACAGCTCCTGGTCCACCGAAGGCAACCGCTGTTGCTACCCCAGCTATATTCCCCGTCCCAACGCGTCCTGATAACGAAAGTGCTAACGCTTGAAATGAAGAAACACCAGCCTCTGATTTTTCACCTTGAAATGTCAGCTTCACCATTTCTCCTACATGCCTTACTTGTAAAAACCTCGTTCGAATGGAAAAATATAAACCTACTCCTAAACATAAATAAACAAGTGCTGGACTCCAAACAATATTATTTAACCAATTCACGAAAGCTTCCAACATTCCCCCTCCTTCTTTATAAAGAATATTCAGAATATATATAAAATTATAAGTGTATACTGAATCTAGGACAATATTATTTTAATAAAGTAAACATATTTTTGTATAAAAAAACAAAGTATATATTTGTTTTATATACTTTGTTTCGAACTAAATGTATTATATATTCACAATTGCTTCTCTTTTTATAATTCTTTCATATAGCTCTTCTGATAATTCTCGGAAGTTATCTGGCATACCTTTCCCCTTAAACTTCTTTTGAAGTGTACCGTATAAACCAACATCACGTAGACGTAAAAACAACGGTAACGATTCATACCAACTATCCGCCAGTCTGTGCTCATGCTCATAGCCTTTTCGTAACACTTGTAGCTGTTTACGAGCAAAGTCTGTCTTCTCTTCCGCTGTCCATGGTGTAAATAGAATAGAGTAATAGAGAACCATCGCTAAATCATGTATAAAGTAATTATAAGCCGCATCATCAAAATCAAAGATTGTTAGCTCTTTACCATCATAATGAAAATTACCGGGATGGATATCACCGTGCATAAGACCGAACGTTTCTCTTTCAACTGGAAGGGCCTTAATCTCATCCATTAATACCGCTGCAATCTGTTTCACTTGATCATCTTCTAATTCATTAACAATTCCACTTTCGTCTTCTTCCCACGTATCACGATAGTCTGTTTTAGGATAGCTCATTGTTAGGCGATGCAGTTGTCCAATCGCTTTTCCCCATGCTTCAAAATAATCATCTCCCCAATAAGGCGATCCTTCCCCTTTTACTTGCTCACCTTTTGCATATGTAAATAAAGAAGCAAAAAAGAAAGTGCTATCTTCCGCTCCAATTTCTTCTACAAGATTTTGAGAAGTTGAGTTAAGAGGTCCTGCTACCTTTGCCCCATGCTCCGCAACATATCGTAAAAAATCTAGTTCAGCTTCAACTTCTTTTTTAGAGCGATGCGAAGAATGCGTTAAACGTAATACATAGTCCTCATCATTATCTCCCTTCGCCTTAAAAATATAATTTTCAAAATCTCCAAGCGGCTTCTCTTCCACTGTTACATGAAATGCCTTTGCCGCTCTTCTTAAGATCTCTTTCGTAAAAACACGTTCTACAGCTATTTCCATATGTATCCCTCCTATATATCTTCTTAATTCGACACAAATGTGAGAAGTACTGCTATGAAATTGAATAATGCACAAAAGACAATATAACGTAACTTTCAATTCTCTTTTAAAAAAATAATTCAAGCATAAATTTCTCACAAACGACAAAAATTAACAGAAACAGTTGCACTTTAAAAGAGGTGGAAATTATGACAGAGAGAAAAGAACAACAAGAGAGTAAAAAACAAAAACATATGTTTCCATCACTTCCTGAGAACATTAATTACATTGAAAATAAACTTTCTCATTCTGATGATATAAAAAAATTAGATATCCCTTTTCAAAACGGAAAAGGGATAATCTTATATATCGAATCTTTAGCAGATCCAAATCTAATTCATCAATTAGTTCTTGAACCATTATTAACGCGGTCGGATTTATCTTTAGATAAAGCTTTTTCTACATTAAATATGAAAAAAGAAACGAATTTAAATTATGGTGTGCAGCTTTTATTACAAGGTAAATCTTTATATTTTCATGAACATGTCGAAAGCTTTTGCATTTTTGAAACGGCTCTATCTTTAAAGAGAGATATAACAGAGCCTGATAATGAAGGTATTGTACGTGGACCGCATACTGGTTTTGTAGAAGATTTAGCAACGAATTTAGCCTCTATTCGTAAACTCATTAAGAGTCCAAATGTAGTTGTTAAATATTTTACACTCGGTGAAGAAATGCACACGAAAGTAGCTATTGCTTATATGCAAAACATAGCTAATGACGATTTAGTTACAGAAGTAAAAAGAAGGTTAGAAACGATTAAGACAGATGCACTTATGCCTCCAGGATATATACAAGAATTTATAGAGGATACGTCTTTCTCACCATTTCCACAGCAGTTAAATACAGAGCGTCCAGATAGAGTCGCAGCAAATTTAATGGAAGGACGAGTTGCTATTTTATCTGATGGAGATCCAACAGCACTTATCGTTCCTGTTACGTTATTTGCTTTCTATCAATCACCAGACGATTATAATAACCGCTGGATCGTCGGTTCTTTCGTCCGAATGATTCGCTTAGTTAGTTTCTTGATTGCCTTTCTCTTACCAGCTATATATATCGCAACCGTCGCTTTTCATCCTGATGTGTTGCCACTTGAACTCGTTTACACAATTAAAGCTTCTTTAGAAAAAGTGCCTCTTCCTCCTATTTTTGAAGCTCTCTTAATGGAATTAATCTTTGAATTATTACGGGAAGCTGGTATTCGCTTGCCAAGCCGAGTTGGACAAACAATCGGTATTGTAGGTGGTTTAGTAATTGGTGATGCGATTGTAAAAGCCGGACTCGTTTCTTACACAATGATTATCGTTGTAGCTTTAACTGCAATCTCATCTTTTCTCGTTCCATCAAATGATATGAGTTCAGCAGTTCGGATTCTTCGTTTTCCGTTAATGCTCCTTGCTGCTATATTCGGATATGTAGGCATCTCATTTGGTCTAATTATAACTTTCGTTCACTTATGCCAACTACATTCATTTCATACACCATATCTTTCTCCTGTTGCCCCGATGCGGATAAAAGATATGAAAGATTCTTTTGTAAGACTTCCAATGTGGTCGTTTTGGGAACGACCACATGATCCAAAACCGAAAAAAATGCAACGACAACATGTAACGAGAGAGGATGAGGACGGTGACAAACACGCAAAGTAAAATTTCACTTGTTCAATTTACCTTTTTCGTTATTCAATGCCAAATTGGGGTCGGTATACTCTCTCTACCTAACCGTCTTCATCCGATAGCGAAAGGCGGCGGATGGATTTCTGCTCTCATAGCTGGTCTTGCAATTCAACTTATCATTTTACTTATGTGGCTTTTCTTAAAACGATTTCCTGATGCGGATATGTATGAAAGTGTTTGTATGCTATTTGGTAATAAGTTTGGAAAACTATTAGGTTTTGCTTATGTTTTTTATTTTACCCTTATTGGTATGACCGTTATGTTAAACGCTTGTAATGTCATTAAAGTATGGGTTTTGCAAGCAACCCCTTGGTCTGCAATTCTCATACTATTTACAATAGCTTGCTGCTATGTAGCCTATAATACATTTAAAGTAATTGTAAGGTTTTATGTGATGGCCTCTATTCTCATTTTGCCCATGGCTCTTTTAATTGCACTAGGGTTTTCACGAGCTGATTTTTCTTATATTTTTCCAATCACAGAAGCCGGATGGTGGAATATTATTCAAGCATCTAGGGAAACCATTACAGCTATGTATGGTTTTGAAATTATTCTTATCGCTTTCCCAAAAGTAAACGGGAGTTCTGTGGCAAAACTAAAGGCAATTTCTATCGCTAATGGATTTGTAACCCTTTTTTATACTTTCACTGTTTGGATTTGCTTTATCGTATTTAGTCCAAAGCAAATTGAGCTTATTCCAGAGCCAGTTGCTTACTTATTGCGCTCCTTACATATCGGGATTATAGACCGTACTGATTTACTATTCATACCAATATGGATGATAACAGTTGTGGCTTCTATTGCTAGTTATTATTGTGCTGCTTCAATCGGAATTGGACATATATTCAATCTTGCTAATCATAAAAAAGCTGTTCCAATAGTTGGTATTATTGCCTTTAGTGTAGCCGTATTTATCGATACACCCGAAGAATTAAAAGTAATTGCAACTTTCACTGATAAGTTCACCTATATTTTCATCGTTGTCCTTCCTCTTTTATTTCTACTTTATTCAGTGATAAGAAATAAGAAAGGAGAGCAGTATGTTCAAAAAAAGAGTTAAATTACTTTTTTTATTATGTACTAGTGCATTCCTTTCTGGCTGTTGGGATCAAGAACCATTAAGAGAAGCGAGATTAGCTTATAGCATTGGATATGATATTACGGAAGAAAATAAACTTCAACAAACGCTTGAACTTGTAAAAAGTTCAAGCGGAGAACAATCTTCATTCGAGAATGAAGTACATTCAGCAACTGGATATAACATAAGGGATACAAGTGATGCCCTAAAAAAAAATGTAACTGGGCATATCCGCTATTTCAAATATGGCGTTCAATTACTTGGAACCAAAATTCTAAAGAAAGGTATACTACCCTATTTAGATGTCAGCTTTCGGGACCCAACAAACCCAACTGCTTTAGTAAAACTTATTGCAGTAGATGGTGAAACATCCGAGATACTCAAAAAAAAGAAAGTAGGAAATTTATTAATTGGAGATTTTTTAAAGAAAAAAGTAAAAAGCTTAGAAGATATGAGTGTGTTTCCGAAAGAAACTTTAGAAACAGCTGCTACAAAAATGTTAGATCCAGGTAAAGATTTTACCCTCCCCTCTATAAAAATAAAAGAAAAAGAAGTTATTACAGACGGATTATCTTTATTTAATAAAGACAAATTAACTGGGCATTTACCTTTGAAACAATCTGTTTTATTCGTGTTATTAACTGGAAAAATGGGAACAAGTGCCCGTATCACCCAAAAACTTACTAGCGATGAATCAGAGACGACATCTGATTATTTAACGATGGAAATTAGCAATCGGAAATTAAAACGAGACTTAAAAATAACAACAGATAAAAAAGGAAATGTTTATGCTCACATTAAGCTTCAACTAAAAGTTATAGCGCTTGAGGCTCCAAGAGATAATCTTTATAAAATGTGGGAACGAAAAAAACTAAATAAAGAATTATCAAAGCAACTTACGAAAGAAGCGAAACAAATAACAAAAAAGCTACAAAAAGCAAACTGTGATGCTTTCGGTATCGGCAGACACCTTATCGCTTATCACCCTGAGTTATGGAGGAAAAAAAATTGGGATAAAGATTATGCAAAAGTAAAGTTTAAACCTGAAGTAGAAGTAAGCATTTTGTATAGTGGTGTCTTAAAATAAAAGGTTGTATGCCCATGCGGCATACAACCTTTTTATTTCGTATATCGATACACAATTGATTCATATGGTCTTAAGTTAAGTTTTGCAATATCCTTGCTGGCATCTTTATAATTCGACAGTAGTACTTCTTGTTTCATTCCATCTAATTGAACGTGCGCTGGTACAGAGTACGTTATTTCTTCTCCATAGAAGTTATTTATAACAAGTAGTACTTCACTTTCTGTAGTACGAGTATATGCCCAAATTTTAGGATCATTTTTATCCAAAATAGCATATTCTCCTTCTGTAATTACATCATACGTTTTTCTAAGTTCTATTAACTTTTTATAATGATAAAATACAGACTCTTTATCTTCTAATGCCTTCTCTACGTTTATTTCTGTAAAGTTTTCAGCCACTGAAATCCAAGGTGTACTTGTTGTAAAACCACTGTTCATCTCTTCATTCCACTGCATCGGAGTACGAGAGTTGTCACGAGATTTTTGTTTTAAAATCCCGATAATCTCTTCTTTTGATAATCCTTCTTCTCGCTTGATATCGTATATATTTAACGATTCCACATCGCGATATTGCTCGATGGACTCGAATTTAGGATTCGTCATACCGATTTCTTCGCCTTGATAAATGTAAGGTGTTCCTTGCAACATATGCATAGCTGTCGCTAACATTTTCGCAGATTCATTTCGGTACTTTCTATCATCACCGAAGCGTGACACTATGCGAGGTTGGTCATGATTACACCAAAATAACGCATTCCATCCTCCGCCCTTTTGCATTTCAATTTGCCAGTTAGACATAATCTCTTTTAATTTAATAAAATCAAACTCTGCTTTCGTCCACTTATCACCATTCGGATAATCTACTTTTAAATGATGGAAACTAAACGTCATGCTCAGTTCATTACGCTCAGGATTAGAATATTTAATACAATTATCAATTGTCGTAGATGACATTTCTCCAACTGTAATTACATCTTTTCCTGCAAAAACTTTTCGGTTCATCTCTTGTAAATATTCATGAACACGCGGACCATCTGTATAATACTTGCGTCCATCACTTGTCGCAGTATTACCTTCATCGTTTAAGAAACATTGGTCTTTTGAAATTAAGTTAATGACATCTAATCGGAATCCTGTTACCCCTTTATCCAGCCAAAAACGCATCATATCATATACTTCTTCGCGAAGTTGTTCATTTTCCCAATTTAAATCAGCTTGTGTTTCATCAAATAAATGTAAATAATATTGCTCCGTCTTCTCATCATATTTCCAAGCAGATCCACCAAACTTAGACTGCCAATTATTTTTTTCATCACGCCAAATATAGTAATTACGATATGGACTATTTTTATCTTCCTTCGCTTCTTTAAACCACTTATGTTCAGTCGAACTATGATTTACAACAATATCAAGCATAATTTCAATGTTACGTACTTTCGCTTCTGCTAAAAGTTCCTCAAACTCTTCCATCGTTCCGTAAGATGGATCAATGCTGTAGTAATCACTTACATCATATCCATTATCATTTTGTGGTGATTGGTATATCGGTGTTAACCAAATATAATCCACTCCGAGTTCTTTTAAATAATCTAGTTTCTCTGTAACCCCTTTTATATCACCGGTTTCTTTATTGTAATAGCTATTAAAGCTCTTCGGATAAATTTGATAGACTACACTTTTATGCCAATCCTTCATGTTTAACTTCCTCCTACTTCTGTTTGACTCTTTTTGCAAATAACCATGTTAAAGTAAATGGGATTACAACTGCAATAATCATTCCTACAATAAACATTGGAATCGATTTCGGAATGATAGAAATAAATGCTGGCAATCCGCCAATTCCGATAGCAGGTGCTAATACACCATTTAATGTAATGAATATCGCTGCCACAGCAGACCCTATAATCGCTGCATAGAACGGGAACTTATTTCGTAAATTCACACCAAACATCGCTGGTTCTGTAATACCGAAGTATGCTGAAATGGCTGATGTTGATGCCATACTTTTATCATTTTGATTTTTAGAAATCCAGAACATTGCAAGTGCCGCACTACCTTGCGCAATGTTAGAAAGAGCAATCATTGGCCAAATGAATGTGCCACCGTGCTGTGCAATCAATTGTAAATCAATTGCAATAAACATATGATGCATACCTGTAATTACAAGCGGTGCATATAATGCTCCAAACAATACTGCTCCAACTACTGGTACTGTTTCATATACACCTACTAATCCTACTGTTAATAAATCTCCAATATGACGTGTAACCGGACCGATAATTCCTAATGCTAACACACCTGTCACAACGATTGTTGTAATTGGTACAACTAATAATTGAATTGCATTTGGTACATGTTTCTTTAAGAAAATTTCCACTTTACTTAATACAAAAGCTGCTACTAAAACAGGTAAAATTTGTCCTTGATATCCTACCTTCTCAATTTGGAACAGTCCTAAAATATTGAAGTACTCAATCTTTTGACCCTCTAAACCAGTCGCTGCTTTTCCATAGTCCCAAGCGTTTAATAAGGCCGGGTGCACAAGCATTAATCCCATAACAATCCCTAGTATTGGACTACCACCAAAACGCTTCGTTGCTGACCACCCGACAAGTGCTGGTAAGAATACGAATGCTGTATTGGCCATCATATTAATTAAATCCCAAAGCCCGCCTAAGTTCGGATAAACATCTAATAAATTTTTCCCATCAAAAAATAAGTCCTTTGCCCCTAATAGATTGTTAATACCCATTAGTAAACCAGCTGTTACGATCGCTGGTAATATCGGCATAAATACATCCGAAAATATTTTCACAAACTTTTGAGCTGGATTTAACTTCTGATTTCCAGAATCTTTTACGTCAGCTACAGTCGATTCTTCCATACCTGCAAGCGTTATCAATTCAGCGTAAACACGATCTACATCCCCTGGACCAATTACAACTTGAAATATACCAGCGTTATGAAACGCTCCTTTCACTAATGAAACAGACTGTAATTTATCATTATCTATTTTACTTTCATCTTTTAAAGCGATACGGAGCCTCGTCACACAATGTGCAGCTTGTTCAATATTGTCTTTCCCACCAATATACTGCAACACTTCCTCTGCTGTTTTACGATAGTCTTTCCCCATATTCCCGTCCCTCTTTTCTTTTTTTGATACCGTTTACAATTACATATTAACTCGTATATATAAGTTAGTCAACACTCGTATATACGAGTTTGTGTTTTTTTTTTATAAAAAAAGAGATGAAACAATATTTTGTTCCACCTCTTTACTTCCTGCGTGCCACATCCGAAAAGTGAAAAATATCTAAACGGTGGCGTGATTCTGTGTATTCAAACTGACTTCCATCATACAAATGTGTAAAGTTTTTCACAACGACAACATAGTCTGTTCCATTTAAATCTAAATACTTTCTGTCATCCTCTGTACACGGCTGTACTTCAATTACCCTCTGCGAATAACTAATATGTAGCCCAAGCTCTTTCTCAATGTATTTATAAATCGATGCAGTTGCAATTTCTTTCGTTAATCCTGGAATAAACTCAGATACAAAATGATTTATATCTAAAATTACTTTTTCTCCATCAATATTTCGTACACGTTTAATATGATCAATCTCTGTTTTTTCTTTTACATTTAATAATTTCGCAATTTCTTTTGTGGCTTTTTCTTTGTCCATTTCCACAACTTCCGTAATACAATGACGTCCTAAACGTTCATTTTCTTCTTGGAAACTTACAATACCGCCAAAATTAAATTCAATATTTTTTCGCTTTAAAACAAAAACACCTTTTCCATGAATTTTTTGCACATATCCACGCTCTTGCAGTAAATCTACAGCTTTTCTTACCGTGCCTCGGCTTGCCTCATACTGCTTCATTAATTCTGTTTCTGATGGGATTTTGCATCCCTCTTTTAATTGTTTATTATCAATAGATTTACTGATTTCTGTATAAATTTGTTCATACTTACTCATCATCTACAATAGCCCCTTGTCACCTTCTAATTCTATATGTATTATAACATGCTTCACTCTTCTGCCAATCTCTCACTTATTTTCCAGTACAAGAAAAATATAGGTAAATATTTAATCTTTAAAACGTATTTTTATAAAAATTTTTATATTTTTCTTTTCATTCAAAAAAACATGTAGTATACTAACTTCAAAATCAGAGGAGAAAGGGAGCAAAGAACTATGCTTACTTATACAACAACTGTAGTTTCATTTGCACAAAAACATCATCATCATACGTAACCCTTGAAACCTAGCGGAAAAATTACGCGTAGGTACAAGGGTTATTCCCGTTGTACCTACGCTTTGGCGAAAGAGCCATGTAGGTATTTTTTTATCTACATGGCTCTTTTTTTATTGTCAAAAAGCTAGTAAAAAATGATGTTTAAGCAAAACTTACTACAAAGGAGTTAACAAAAATGGAAACGAAAAAATGGGGATTATGGGTTTTAACAGCATTTGTTATCGGGAATATGGTTGGCGGTGGCGTATTTATGCTTCCAGCAAATTTAGCACAAGTATCAGGGCCAATGGGTTCTACACTCGCATGGAGTATTACAGGCCTTGGCGTATTTATGATTGCACTTGTATTTGGAAATTTAGCGATTCGGAAACCAGAATTAAAAGCTGGACCACAAAGCTACGCTCAAGCGATGTTTCCTTCAAAAAAAGCTGGTAAAGTTGCGGGATATAGTATGGCATGGGGATATTGGGCTGCTAACTGGGCTGCAACAGCATCTGTTATTATTTCCTTTGCTGGATATTTATCAACATTCTTTCCAGTTTTACAAAGTAAGCAAATTCTTTTTTCAATAAACGGATTTTCACTAGAACTCGGAAAAGGATTAACTTTCCTCGTATGTAGCCTTATGCTGTGGGGAATTCAATATATTCTTTCTCAAAATATTGATCGAGCTGGAAATATGAATCTACTTGCTACCATTGCAAAAATTATCGGATTTACAATGTTTATTGTAATTACATTATTCATTTTCAATGCCTCTAATTTCGGAGACGGTCAAACCTTTATGAATGAAGCAGGACAATCCATCTCGTTAGGTGGACAAATCAATTCAGCTGCTATTGCAACACTCTGGGCATTTATCGGTATTGAATCAGCAGTTATGCTTTCTAATCGTGCAAAATCACAGCGCGATGTAAAAAAAGCTACGATTTTCGGATTAATTATCGCTCTTCTTATTTACATGTCAATTACTTTACTTACAATGGGAGCTCTTCCGCAAGATGCTTTAAAAGAGTCTCAAAAACCATTAGTAGACGCATTAAATTTAGCAATTGGAAATAAAGGCGCATATATCATGGCTTTACTCGCTCTTATATCTTTATTTGGATCTACAGTTGGTTGGATTGTTGTTAGTTCAGAAGTACCTTACCAGGCAGCAAAGAATGGACTTTTCCCTAAGTTTTTCGGGAAAACAAATAAAAAAGGTAGTCCTTCAAAATCATTATTGATTACAAATGTAATGACGCAAATTTTCTTATTTTCAACGATTTCTGGTACTGTTTCAGAAGCGTATAGTTTCGCTATTGTCGTAGCAACATTAGCCTATTTAATTCCATACCTAGTTTCTACTCTGTACCAATTCAAACTGGTTATTACAGGAGAAACGTATGATATAATGCCTGGTTCTCGAATAAAGGACGGGATCATCACTACATTAGCATTTGTATACTCAATTTGGGTTATCAAAACGGGAACTGCTGATTTAAAAACGTTCTTCTTAGGAATTGGATTGTTCGTATTAGGTCTTATTCTTTATCCAGTACTAATGAAAGACTCACAAAAAACGGATTAAATAAAGAGAAGCTGCTGGCTTCTCTTTTTTATTAAAAATCTGTAATTAACTTTTCTTTTAACTCTCCTACAGATAAAGGTTTCGCATAATAAAATCCCTGTACATAATCACAGCTCATTGATTGTAACAAACTCTCTTGCTCTACTGTTTCTACCCCTTCAGCAACTACTGCTAAATTTAAACTATGAGCAATTTCAATAACAGATTTTACAATTGTTCGTTCTGGTTGCGCGTGATCATAATGAAATTCACGAATAAAATTACGATCAATTTTCACAATATCCAGTGGTAGTTGTTTTAAATAATATAAGGAAGAATAGCCAGTTCCGAAATCATCCAAAGCAATTAAAACACCCATATTTCTTAATTCTTGTAATGTAGCAATAATATAATCAAAATGGCGGACTGCAATGCTTTCCGTTATTTCTAATATTAAACGGTTCGGAGGAAAACCAGTTCTCTTTAAAATGCTACGTACAGACAAAATAAAACGTTTCTGCATTAATTGTTGTATAGATAAATTCACAGATAACTTTAGTCCTTCTTGATAATTTGGCAATGTTTTAAACAATCGGCACGATTTTTCTAATACCCAGTCTCCTAGCTTTATAATAAGTCCAGACTCTTCAGCTACCGGGATAAATTCGCTTGGTGCAATGGGGCCGTCTTCTGTCATACAGCGTACTAAAGCTTCTATACCAGAATATCTCTTCGTTTTCAAATCAATAATAGGCTGCAATGCTACATCTAACTCTTCATCACGAATTGCCTTTTGCAAAGCAAACTCAACTTTCATTCTACGATTTATTTTCGCCCGTAGCTCATCTGTAAAGAAACATGCAGCGTTTCTACCTTGTTCTTTTGCACTATACATAGCTAAGTCAGAGTTTTTCAATAACGTTTCCACGTCTAGTCCGTCTTGTGGATAAGAACAAAGTCCTAGACTAGCTGAAATGTATACTTCATGGCCTTCCAACATAAATGGTGCCTGAAAACATGACAACACAGATGTCGCTAACTGACTCATATCATCTTGCCTATGATTTTTTGTTAACAGCACAAATTCGTCGCCACCTAGCCTAGCCAGAACATCTTTCTCTCCTAGTACATAATGCAACCGTGAAGCGACTTCGCTTAAAAGTAAGTCCCCTATCATATGACCTAACGTATCATTTACTAATTTAAAACGGTCCAAATCAAAGTAAATCATACCAAATTCTTTTTTATCTGCAATCAATTTATTAACGGTTGTTATTAATTGCAAACGGTTCGGCAAACTGGTTAAAGCATCATGATAGGCAAGTTCCCTATAACGACTTTCACTTAGCCGCAATCTATGTTCTGCTTCTTTTCTACTACTAATATCATTTCGAATTGCGATAAACTGGTATGGCTCTCCTTTTTCATTTAAAAATGGAACAATTGTTGTTTTGACCCAATAATATGTACCATCTTTTGCTCGATTCCGAATCTCACCTGTCCATACTTTCCCATTCAAAATACGTTTCCATAAGTTTTGAAAAAAGGTTTTCGGATGATGTCCTGAATTTAAAATACGGTGATCTTTTCCAATTAATTCTTCTCTTTTGTATTTAGAGATTTCACAAAATTTATCATTTACATATGTAATAAGACCTTTTCGATCTGTAATTGCAACAATTGAAGACTCATCTAATGCTAACTTTAAATCTCGCAATGAAGAGTCATATAATGCATGACCTCTCTGTTCTAGCATGCGCATCTCTCCTTGCTTCCTATCTGACTAAAACACAACCTGTTTCTCTTCATAGAAATAGAGATATTTCATTTTCTAATACTAGCCCATTACATAAATTATCTTTTTAAATAGACCGATTAAAATAACATAATATTATTTGTAATAAAAAGCAATATTATACCGTTTCAATTATAACTAGTAGCTTCTCATCTCCCTAATTATTTCGCACCTTATTATACTGCAATCCTTTTAAGTGGCTCTATCCAAGCCCTGTTTCTAACTAATACCATTCACATCTGATCTCTTTACTCTTTAATAACAAAATAGAAATTAGACCATACTACATAACTATTCACGAATAATAATATGAAAATCTACATTAATGTATATGTTTTTGAATTACAATAACAAAATATTAACATATTTTCACCTTAATTTTGGAAGTATTTTATAAATAAATACCGTATTAAACTAAAAAAGAGGGTAGCCTCTTTTTTAGTTTAATACGAATATGGTATTTGCTGATAACCTGGGTATGGCATTGGATACGTTACAGGGTATGGTGATGGATAAGTTACTGGATATGGCGCTGGATAATACCCTCCACTTGCTGCACCCGTTAATGCGCCAGCTGTCAGTCCACCTAACACTCCTCCTGCAAAGCTTCCAGGGAAAAATCCGCCTCCCCATGAACTACCCCCCCAGCCCCATCCGCCTCCGTGATGATGATGGTGATCATGGTGATTGTGTCCTCCATGGTGATGATGTCCGCCGTTATGATTGTGCCCACCATGATTGTGTCCTCCATGATGATGATTCCGATAATACAATCCATTATTTTCTATATAATTCATGTTTCTCCGCTCCTTTTCGATTTTTTCATTTTCATATGCATTAAGAGTGGGATAAAAATGTGATAGTACACTGTATGTAGGACAAATGCGGAAAGTATAGGTGAAATGTCTATATTTTGTAAAAAAAGCAAAACACCTTATAATAAAGATGTCATATTACATCTTCTATTTAAGAAATCTATATTGAAAAAAGATTAGGGGAATTATATAGAAATGAAGAAGCCTATCGTTCAGTTACTATTAATATTTACAATTGTATCTATCGTTCTGTTCCTATTAAATACATCGTATATTTCGTTATATACATTTGTCGGTGCTCTATGGTCCATCACAATCGTAGGAATTTCATTCGTTATCTTTATAGAAAATAGATCTCCACAAAGCACATTGGCATGGTTTTTAGTATTAGCACTTCTTCCTATTATAGGTGTGCTTTTATACGCTATTTTCGGGCGCAGCCGCTGGAGAAGAAAAAAACATCTCCATCGTTCAGAAGAACAAAGAAAATTATTCCGTGAAATATTAGAAGGAAGAAGACTAGAGTTATTACTCACAGTCCCACTAAATGAACGTTCCATACATTTAACAGAAGTCATACAAAAATTTGGAGGCGGTCCTGCCGCAGATAAAACAACTACAAAACTTTTAACAAACGGAGATCAAACATTTTCAGAAATTTTGCGAGCTATAGAGCAGGCAAAACATCATATACATATTCAATACTACATTTATAAATCTGATGAAATTGGTACAAAAGTTCGAGATGCTTTAATACAAAAAGCAAAAGATGGTGTTATTGTACGCTTCCTTTATGATGGTCTTGGAAGTAACACGTTAAGAAGACGATTTTTGCAACCTATGAAAGAAGCTGGGATTGAAATTGTAGAATTTGACCCTATTTTTTCAGCTTGGTTACTTGAAACTGTCAATTATCGTAACCATCGAAAAATTGTTATTGTAGATGGAGAAATTGGTTTTACCGGAGGACTCAATGTCGGTGATGAATATCTTGGCCGTTCAAAGAAATTTCCTGTTTGGCGTGATAGTCATCTAAAAATAGAAGGAAAAGCATTATATAAATTACAAGCAATCTTTCTAGAAGACTGGCTCTATGCCTCTAGTGGTTTAAATACTTATTCCTGGGATCAATTCATGAATAGACAATACTTCCCAGGTAAAGAGATTTCACATGCAGAAGGTGCTGTTCAAATCGTAGCAAGCGGACCAAGCTCCGATGATAAAAGTATTCGTAATACATTATTAGCTGTTATGGGCTCTGCAAAAAAATCCATTTGGATCGCTACACCCTACTTTATTCCAGATCAAGAAACTTTAACATTATTACGCTTAAGTGCAATTGCCGGAATAGATGTACGGATTTTATATCCAGGTAAAAGTGATAGCATCATTAGTGATCAAGCATCTCAATCCTATTTCACTCCACTTTTAAAAGCTGGTGCTTCTATTTACAGTTATAAAGATGGTTTTATGCATGCAAAAATTGTACTCGTTGATGATACAATTGCAACTATCGGAACAGCGAACATGGATGTACGTAGCTTTGAATTGAATTACGAAATTATTAGCGTACTTTATGAATCAAAAACAGTTCACGATATTAAACGTGATTTTGAAAAAGATTTTAAACATTCAACTGAAATTAAATGGAACTCTTTCCAAAAAAGAAGTATAAAAAAACGCATATTGGAGTCTTTCATGAGGCTCATTTCTCCTTTACTGTAAGCAATCAACTTCATCTTGATTGCTTTTTCTTTTCCCTTTATCCTCCTTCCTTTTCTTTGCATACCATATTAAAACAAGTTATCATAAGATGTATTACTTTATGAAAATAATGTTAGGTGGGAAATACATGTTAGAACAATTTCATATACATTCTGATTTAAAACAGCAGCTTTCTACGATTCATGAAAAGAATAAACAAGAAGCTGGTGAAAATGCTCATTTAATCGGTACTAAAATATATAAAGCATCTGATAACAGCATTATCGAAGATGCGATTACAGCACTTCTTCTTGGCAAGAACATTCTATTAAAAGGACCGACTGGTAGTGGTAAAACAGTACTAGCGGAAACTCTTTCTTCTTTATTTCAAAAACCAATGCATAGCATTAACTGCTCTGTCGACTTAGATGTAGAAGGTATTTTAGGATACAACACACTACAAACGAAAGATGGTGCATCTGAAGTTTCATTCGTTAACGGTCCTCTTATGAAAGCAATGAAGAACGGTCACTTCCTATATATTGACGAAATCAATATGGCAAAACCTGAAACTTTACCGCTACTTCACGGCGCATTAGATTACCGTAAAATGATCACAAACCCATTTACACAAGAGGTTGTATACGGTGATGAAGAATACCGTGTAATTGCTGCGATTAACGAAGGTTACGTTGGAACAAGTGAACTAAATGAAGCATTAAAAAACCGTTTCGTTATTATTGAAGTTCCTTACATTCAAGGTGACACATTAAAAGAACTATTATTAGCAGAATCAAAATTAAATGATGTTGCAACAATTGAAAAGTTTGTTGCATTTGCAAGCGACCTTATGCCTTTAGCTCGCGATGGACGTGTAAGTGAAGAAGCAGCAAGTATTCGTGGTATTATCGACGCATGTGATTTAGGTGTATATATTCCTGTTATGCGCGCTATTGAACGAAGCATAATTGCAAAACTTAATGATGAAACAGAACAAATGACTGTCCGTGAATTAGCAGAAAGTTATTTCTTTGAGGGATAATTTATGAGACAAATTTTTAGTGACAAAAAAATTGATGCGTCGCTGTTTCTACAAATGGAAAACTTAATGTATGCCCTTCTAAAAGAAGACGATGCCTATCTTGAATATGGCTATAAAGCATACTACGACGAAATTGAAAAGAAAGTTGTCATTAGTCACTTTTGGGATGATCGAAAAGAAGAAGATACAGTAATCGGATTAAAAAGCGAAGTGTTCTTAAAAGCACTTGGTAATAAACATTACTCGGACATGACTTTAATTCGTTCTTATGCGATTGAATTGCAAGAATCGCCCCTAAAAAAGTTTTTAACACAATTATTTGTTCTATTAGAAGATTTACGCGTTGAGGAAATCGTAAAGAACTTACGTCCTGGCACGAAGCATATTTTTAAACGCCGAAAAGAAATGTACCGCAATTATTTCGGCTCTCAAAATGAAATAAACCGCGTTCGTAATTATCACGGTGATCGTTTGTTTTGCCTATGCTATCTTTCATTAACGAGCGATAAATATGAAATGTTTAATAATGAATATTTTGAGCAAATTGAAGCGATTTTACATGAAACATTCCAAGCACGTAATACAGAAGATATTATGTATGTCGTTGAGAAAATTCGCTATCGCTTAGAGGCGCTTCTTGAAAGTGATATGCTTAACAACTATTTCGGACATGCTCCACTTTACTTATCTGTTCTTGCAGACGAAAAGAACTGTCGCGTCGAAGATTTAGCAAATGATGATACACAGCTTATAGATGACGATGAAAATAAAAACAAAATGGATGAAAGTTTCTCCACATGGCATCGTGAAAATAAAAATAACGAAAACGAGAACTTTTTACGCTTTGAATTAGAAAGCGGAACAAAAACAAACATGATGGGCGATACTGCTCGTGAATCAGAAGATGGCGACCAAGCACTTGGTTCTGTACAAGGTACTTCTCAAAAAAGTACACAATCCAACTTTGATGGCGCTGATACAGAAGAAGCAAGAGCTTCACACGCTTCTAGCCAGCACGACGGTGCATACGGTAAGTATAATGTAGGTGCTTCTCATACATTTAAAGAAGCTCGCAAAGCAAATATCGATGAGAAAAAAGATTACCAAGCTATCAAATCAGTCGTCAATAAAGATGTAAAAGAATTAAAGAAAATTATCGAAAAAACGATTGAAAATAAAACGAATGCGAATAGTGATAAATATTACGGAAGGCTTCGCAAAAAATTCCTTCGTATTTATACCGAAAAACAACCGCGTATGTTTTATAAAAAAGGACAAGAGTCACAAGAACTCGATGTTGCATTCCAACTGTTAGTTGACTGTTCTGGTTCTATGTATAACAAAATGGAAGAGACGAAGAAGAGTGTTGTACTATTCCATGAAGCTTTAAAATCTTTAAAAATCCCGCACGCTATTAGCGGATTTTGGGAAGATGCCTCTAGCGCTAAACCTGAAGATAAGCCGAACGTTATCCATGAAGTTGTAAATTATAAAAACTCAACGTTACCAAACGTTGGTCCGGAAGTTATGCAACTTCGTGAAGAAGAAGATAACCGCGACGGATATATTATTCGTATCGTTTCTGAAAAGCTTGCAAAAAGACCTGAGAAACATAAATTCTTACTAGTCTTCACAGATGGTGAGCCTTCTGCGCTAGACTATCAACAAGATGGAATTTTAGATACGCATGAAGCTGTTAAACTCGCGCGTAAAAGTGGCATGGAAGTAATCGGTATCTTCATCGAAGAAGGCGAGGCAAAAGAAGCAACTTATCAATTGATGAAGAACATTTATAACCATCACTTCTTAGTTGCAAATCATGCTGAAGATTTACGATTGAAGATTAAACCATTACTGAAAAAATTATTACTGAAGACGATTGAATAGAAGATAGGAGCCTTGTGGCTCCTGTTTTTTCATTCAATTACTTTGTTTCTGGTTGAAACTTATATGGAATGGCTACTTCTAATAAGGATTCAAATCCTCCGTCATAGTATGGGAAGCGCTCATTCGCAATTGTTCGATCCACCCACTCTATTGCAGAAATTTCACCTTCATCTTCCGCAATAAGTTCACCTTTTACTACATTCGCTCGGAATGTAAAAAATAGTGCATGATTCCCTGATTCCTCAAAGAATTTTTCATTGATCGCAACAAGTCCACCTAACGTAGCAATTAAACCTGTCTCTTCTTTCACTTCTCTTATTAGTGCTTCCTCTAATATTTCACCTTTTTCCACAGCCCCACCTGGCAATGACCAAACGTTTTGTTCTGCATTATGTACCATTAATATTTTATCTGTTTCCTCGTCATGTATTAGTGCGTATACGACATCTACTCTTTGCATAAGACTTCTCTCCTCCCAAAAATAATGAAGAGCCGATTCCTAAGAATCGACTCTTCCTATTAATTCATCACTAACTCAGCTGTGAGCTTTTTTTTTAACTTAGCCAACATGTCCGTTGTCATTTTGTCTAAATCGTATTCTGCTTTAAAGCCCCACTCTTTCATTGCTGCAGTTGCGTCAATAGAGTTTGGCCAACTATCAGCGATTGTTTGACGAGCTGAATCTACTGCATAATCCATTGTAAACGTCGGAATGTGTTTACGAATTGATGCTGCAATTTGCTCTGGCTCAAAACTCATTGCCGTAATGTTAAATGCATTTCTATGCACTAGCTTACTTGGATCAGCTTCCATTAATGAAATGATCGCTTGTAAAGCATCAGGCATATACATCATGTCCATGTACGTTCCTTCAGCAATGTATGAGGTGTATGCACCTTTTTTAATCGCCTCATAATAAATTTCAACTGCATAATCAGTCGTTCCGCCTCCTGGAGGAGCTACGTAAGAAATTAAACCTGGGAAACGGACACCGCGCGTATCTACGCCAAACTTTTGATGATAATAATCACATAGTAATTCTCCTGCTACTTTGTTTACCCCATACATCGTAGTAGGACGCTGAATTGTATCTTGCGGTGTATTATCTTTTGGCGTCGATGGACCGAATGCACCGATCGAACTTGGCGTGAAGAACTTACAGTTTAATTCACGAGCTGCTTCTAATGCATTTACAAGTCCGCCCATATTTAAGTTCCATGCGAATAACGGATTTTTTTCTGCTGTTGCTGAAAGTAAAGCTGCTAAATGAATAATTGTATCTACTTCATTATGCTTTGCAATATCATGTAATTTTTGTCCATCTGTTACATCTAACGTTTCAAACGGACCAGACTTTACTACTTCACTATCTGTTTCACGAATATCTGTTGCAATAACATTTGATGCGCCGTATACATCACGAAGTTTCATTACTAGTTCAGAACCAATTTGCCCTAAAGAACCGGTTACTAGAATTTTTTTCATTTTCCCCACTCCTCATTTGCAAGCTATCCAAAAGATGCCCTTACTTAAATGATGCCCATTTCTTTTCCTACTTTTTCATACTTACGAATTGCTTCATCTAACATTTCTTTCGTATGAGCTGCTGTAGGCATATTACGAACACGACCTTTTCCTTTTGCTACAGTTGGGAACACAATAGATTTTGCGTATACACCTTCTTCATTTAGACGCTTACTAAATTCTTGTGTTAACACTTCGTCCCCAATAATACAAGGTGTAATTGGCGTTTCACTTTCCCCAATGTTAAAGCCAAGTTCTTTTAATCCTTGTTTTAAGTAGCGGCCATTTTCCCATAAACGATCATGTAACTCTGTGCTTTCCATTAAGATTTCAATTGATCTCATGCAAGCTGCTGCATCAGCTGGTGTTAATGCTGTAGAGAATAAGAATGGACGTGAACGAACTTTTAACCAGTCAATTAAGTTTTGTTTCCCTGCTACATATCCACCAATTACCCCAATTGCTTTTGATAATGTACCAATTTGGAAATCAACTTTATCAGATAGACCGAAGTGCTTTACAGTTCCTGCACCTTTTCCAAGTACACCTGAACCGTGTGCATCGTCTACATATGTCATTAAATCTAATTCTTCTGCAATCTCAACAATTTCTGGTAGTTTTGCAACATCTCCATCCATTGAGAAGACACCGTCTGTAATTACCATTAATTTATTGTAAAGACCCGATTCTTTCGCCGCGATTGCTTTTTGGCGTAAATCTTCCATATCAGAATGTTTATAAACAATAATTTTTGCCTTTGATAGACGACTACCATCAATAATAGAAGCATGGTTTAATTCGTCTGAAAGAATTGCATCATTTTTATCCATAACAGCTGAAATCGCTGCCATATTACAGTTAAATCCTGATTGGTAAGCAATTGCCGCTTCTGTATGTTTAAACTTTGCAATTGTCTCTTCTAATTTAATATGCAAATCTAAAGTACCGTTAATTGTACGAACAGCTCCTGCCCCAACACCGTACTTATGAATTGCACCAATTGCTGCTTCTTGCAAACGGCTATCTGTTGCTAATCCAAGATAGTTGTTTGAAGATAAGTTAATATATTCTTTTCCGCCAATTGTAATGATTGGTCCATTTGAACTCTCAAGCGGATCAATTACGTTATAAAGCCCCTTTGATTTTAAATCCTCTAAATTTTCTTCTAAAAATTTTGCAAGTGTTTTACTAGACATCGTGAAGCCTCCCATCGTTCATGTAAGCGGATTATTGTCTTAATAGTTCTAATAATCCCTCTACTAGCTTAACACGTTTTCAGAATTTATTATAGAAAAATAGTTTAAAGTAACCGCTTACAATTTTAGATTATATATGATTCATTATAATAAATCTATCATTTACTTTTCATATTTGATAGAATTAAAAAAATATTTTGGGAGGTTTCAAACATGGCATTTACAGAATCTGATGTATACAATAACACAGCATTTTTCGAACAATATATGAAACGAAGATACCGAGAAAATAGCCCAAATGAATCCATTGAAAAACCAGTATTCTTTCAGCTCATTGGTCATGTGCAAGGAAAACAAATTCTCGATTTAGGCTGTGGTGACGCTAAGTTTGGTGCGGAATTATTAGAAAAGGGATGCTACTCTTACACTGGCATTGAAGGCTCCGAACTTATGTATGAAAAAGCTAAAAATCAACTAGAAAATAAAAATGGATCTGTTCATTTTTTAAACCTCAAAGATTATACCTATCCCTCTTCCACTTTTGATTTAGTAACATCTAGACTCGCCTTACATTATATTGAACATCTTGATACCATTTTTCAAAATGTGTTTCAAACTTTAAAAACAAATGGCACCTTTACCTTTAGCGTTCAACATCCCGTTATTACTTCTTCATTTGAAAGCTTACAAACAAGTGGTAAAAGAACGAGTTGGCTCGTCGATGATTATTTTAAACTAGGCAAACGGGTTGAACCATGGATTGACCAAGAAGTTATTAAATATCATCGTACAACGGAAGAGTATTTCACATTATTACAGCAAGCTGGATTTACCATTACATCATTAAAAGAAGCTACACCAAATCCAATCTATTTTCAAAATGAAGAAGAGTATAAACGTCGCTTACGAATTCCTCTCTTCCTCTTATTTTCTTGTACCAAATAAAAAAAAAAACGATGAATCACTCATCGTTTTTTTATCTTATCGCCTGAGCAACTTCTTTAACTACACGTCTTCCTCTTCCATGCGGGATACAAAGCGGTGTTCCAAACAACGGATCCGTACTAATTTGACACTCCATTCGGAATACATCACGTACTAGTTTCTCATCTACCACTTCTTCAGGTTTACCTTGTGCATATATTTGTTTATCTTGAATTGCTACAATGTTATCTGCATAGCGGCATGCTAAATTTAGATCATGTAATACCATAACAATTGTTCTTTGTTCTGTTTCATTTAATTCGAATAATAAATCCAGCACTTCAATTTGGTGAGTCATATCTAAGTATGTAGTGGGCTCATCCAGTAAAATGATATCTGTATCTTGTGCAAGTGTCATTGCGATCCAAGCACGTTGACGTTGCCCACCTGAAAGAGCATGCACATCACGCTCAGCAAATTCTGTCATACCTGTCGCTGCAAGTGCTTTCTGTACCATTTCCTCGTCTTTTTCTGACCATTGCTTCAGCCATGTTTGGTATGGATAACGCCCTTGCTTTACAAGTTGTAATACTGTAAGTCCTTCTGGTGCTTGTGGTCCTTGCGGTAAAATCGCCATTTGACGAGCGATTTGCTTCGTTTGCATACTTTGAATGGCTTGATTATCTAACAAAATATCACCAGTTGTTGGTTTTAATAATCTAGCTAGTGAACGTAATAAAGTTGATTTCCCGCAACCGTTAGAGCCGATAAAGATTGTAATTTCGCCTTTTGGAATTTCTAAATTCAACTCATCAATAATACTTGTTTCACCATAAGACAACGTCAAGCGTTTCGTCTCCAATGCTTTTTGCATATTCATCTCCCTTTATGAATTCCGACTTTTATAAAGTAAATAAATAAAATAAGGTGCACCAATTGCTGATGTAAATACCCCTGCTGGAATTTCAAGTGGCGTGAAAATTGTACGCCCTATTAAATCTGCAGCAAGTACTAGAATTGCACCGACAATAGCTGCAACTGGGAGTAATGCACCGTATAAAGAACCAACCAATCTTCGTGAAATATGAGGTGCCATTAAACCGACAAATCCAATCCCTCCGGCAAAAGCTACCGCACCACCAATTAAAGCTGTACTAAGTAATAGCATAAATACACGCGACTTCGTTAAAGGAACCCCAAGTCCTACCGCTATATCATCCCCTAGCTCTTGTGCATTTAAATGCCTAGCTGCGATAAATGATATTACTGTTAAAATGAGAACCCAAGGCGCAAGTACCATAACATTTTGCCAAGAAGAGCCATAAACGGTACCCGTAATCCATACATTTGCTTGGCTCGCTTGATAAATTGGTGCTAGCAACATAAATAATGTTGTCGCAGCCTTCGTTAATGCCCAGAATCCAACACCAATTAAAACGAGGCTAATTGGTGATAATCCATCATTTTGCCATGCAAATAAGTATACAAAAACCGCTACAATCGTTGCTCCTGCAAAAGCTGCGAGCGGCATATAATGAATACTTACCGTTAGTGCATTATTTTTATCACTAAATAGCGCTAAAAATAATACAACTGCAACACTTGCCCCGCCCGTAATCCCGATGATATCAGGAGAAGCAAGTGGATTTCGAACAAGCCCTTGTAAAATACAGCCCGCTACCGCGAGCGCAATTCCTACGAGGATAGCAATTAAAATACGCGGCATACGAAACTTATTTACAACCATGTTTGACATCGCATCGCCATTTCCGGTAATTGCTTGCCATACGTCATAAGGAGCAATTTTCATGTCTCCCATACCTGCGCTCGCAAAGAATAATCCTATTAAAACAAGTAGTAAACTTAACAAGACGAGACAAGCTCGTTTATACATTAAAAACGAGAGCTCGCCTTTTCCTATACGAAACGGAATATATTTCTTCATTTGCTAAGCCCTCTCTTACGTGCAATATAAATAAAGAACGGTGCTCCAATAAATGCTGTCATAACTCCTACTGGTACTTCTTGTGGCATAATGACATATCTTGCTGCTATATCAGCCAATATTAGTAGTATTGCACCTAACAATCCGCTATAAGGCACTCTCCATCTGTGGTCAACTCCAACAAGAAATCTAGCAAAATGCGGAGTAATAATCCCAATAAATCCAATTGGGCCAGCAACCGCAACTGAACCACCAGACAACAGTACAATAATAAGTAACACGAATGATTTCATTAAAATTGTTCGTTGTCCAAGTCCTTTCGCGACGTCTTCTCCCATCATCAATGTATTTACTTTTCCTGCCATAATAAGAGATGCAATCCATCCTATTAATAAATATGGGAATACAGATTGTAAAATTTCTAACTTTCGCCCTTGCACAGATCCAGCAAGCCAAAATAATACCTCTTCAAGTGCTTTTTCATTTAACACAAGTAATCCTTGTGTTAATGATGAAAATAACGCACTAATTGCGACCCCTGCTAACGTTAACTTAAGAGGAGTAGTCCCTTCTTTTCCTAAAGAACTAGAAGCAAATACAAGTACAGCTGCAACCGCCGCTCCTAAAAAGGCGATCCATGTGAAAGCTGATAATGATGTTACTGAAAAGATTACAATTGCTACAACTATGAAGAACGCAGCACCTGAATTTAATCCAATAAAATCTGGAGAAGCAAGTGGATTCTTAGTTAAAGTTTGCATAAGACAACCAGCAATGGCTAAACTAGCACCAACACTAGCTGCAATTAACGCCCTAGGCAGACGTACATTTTGAATAATAATATGTTCATTGGAACCGTTAAAATGGAAAAAAGCATCCAATGCTAGTTTCCAACTCGTATTTGTATATCCGAAAATAATACTTCCCCAAATACAAATAACGACTGCAATGATTCCAACAAATAATCCAATCCCTTTTGCTCGATTTGTTTTTAATAACATGCAGCGTTTCCCCTTCAATGTATAATGATACGTTGTTAGTGTATTTCAACTTAATTCTTATTGTCAACGGAAATGAGAATTATTTTCACCCATATATATTGACAATTAAAAGATAAAGGCTTAATATCATGCTTGCTATTGAAAAATATTCTCAACATTTAGGGGGTACATAATGAATTTCATGCGGAAGAAATCGTTTACAGTATTTGTATTTTTACTAGCATTTTCAATGCTTTTAAGCGCTTGTGGAAAATCAAGTAACAAAGAAGAATCTACAAAAGAAGATAATAAAAAAGAAGTGGTTACTGTAGAACATGCAATGGGTAAAACAGAAGTTCCTGCTAATCCAAAACGTGTAGTTATCTTAACAAATGAAGGAACTGAAGCTTTACTTGAATTAGGTGTGAAACCAGTTGGTGCTGTAAAGTCTTGGACTGGTGACCCATGGTATCCACATATTAAGGATAAAATGAAAGATGTAAAAGTTGTTGGTGATGAAGGACAAGTTAACGTTGAAACAATTGCTTCTTTAAAACCAGACTTAATTATCGGTAACAAAATGCGTCACGAAAAAGTGTACGAACAACTAAAAGCAATTGCACCTACTGTGTTCTCAGAAACATTACGTGGTGAATGGAAAGATAACTTCAAATTTTATGCAAAAGCATTAAATAAAGAAAAAGAAGGTCAAAAAGTTGTAGCTGATTACGAATCACGTATGAAAGATTTAAAAGGCAAACTTGGCGATAAAGTAAATCAAGAAATCTCTATGGTTCGTTTCATGCCTGGTGATGTTCGTATTTATCATGGTGATACATTCTCTGGTGTTATTTTAAAAGAACTTGGATTTAAACGTCCTGGAGATCAAAACAAAGATGATTTTGCAGAGCGTAACGTATCTAAAGAGCGTATTTCTGCAATGGATGGTGACGTATTATTCTACTTCACATTCGATAAAGGAAATGAGAAAAAAGGATCTGAATTAGAAAAAGAATATATTAATGATCCGCTATTTAAAAATTTAAATGCAGTAAAAAATGGTAAAGCATACAAAGTTGATGACGTTATTTGGAATACAGCTGGTGGCGTAATGGCCGCTAACCTACTATTAGATGACATCGAAAAACGCTTTGTTAAATAATATTTCCTTAACCAGCTCCCTTCTATGGAGCTGGTTATTTTTCAATTCACTTAAATGTCACATTATTTCGTTTTGTATTTTTATTCCCAATATGTTATATTGAGAAAGTAAATAGAATATATTTTCTTTATATCAGAATAAATATTTTAATCTAAATTTTCTGATTAATCACTATTTTATTTTCTTTTAGAATTCAATTATTACATTTGAAAACGCTTATCATCTTGTTTTCAGGGCAAAATACAGTAACGGTCGAAGAAAAATAGAACTTTTTCAGAAATTTTCTTTCTATTTCCATATAATTCTATTGACTTCTAAATATTTTGTAAATTAAAATGATTACATAAATATCCGTTATACAGGATTAGGGGGAAACAAACATGGATGCAGCTTTAAAATTAGACAAAGCTGGAGAGCAACAATCACCAAAAAAACATCCACCAGGGTTATACTTGTTGTTCTTTACAGAGGCATGGGAAAGATTTAGTTATTACGGAATGCGTGGCTTATTAGTTCTTTATTTAACAACGAGCTTAGTAAGCGGCGGTTTAGGATTTGATAAAGCAGTTGCAGTTCAAATTTACGGTATTTTCACAATGCTTGTATATTTCACACCTATTATTGGTGGTTGGTTAACTGACCATTTCATTACGAAGCGACATGCCATTACTATTGGTGGTATCATCATGGCAATTGGTAACTTCGTACTATTTTCAATGAATACGAAAACTGGACTATTTTTAGGATTAGGATTATTAGTTATCGGTAACGGATTCTTCAAACCGAATATTTCGACTTTATTAGGTCAATTATATAGTGACAACGATTCTCGTCGTGATAGTGCCTTCACTATCTTCTACATGGGGATTAACTTAGGAGCTCTTATCGCTCCATTCATTTGCGGTTACTTCGCAGATTATAGATACGGTTTCTTAACAGCTTGTATCGGTATGATTATTGGACAAATTGCATTTAACTTATTAGCACCTCGTTACTTAGGATCAGCTGGAACAACAGTTGTGGGTAAAAAATCTAAAGAACAAAATGCAAAAGCTGTTGAGAAAAAACCTTTAACACCACAAGAGAAAAAACGTACTGTTGCAATTTTAATTTTAACTTGTTTCGTTGTATTCTTCTGGGCAGGATTTGAACAAGCTGGTAGCTCTTTAACACTTTACACAGATAAGTTCGTAGATCGTACAATTGGTGGATTTACAATTCCAACACCTTGGTTCCAATCTGTAAACCCACTATTCATTATCTTACTAGCATTACCTGTTTCTGCGTTATGGATTAAGCTTTCAAAAACAAAAAATGGTGATTTGAAAATCCCAACAAAAATGGCATTAGGTATGATTTTACTAGGGATTGGATATTTAGTTCTAACTTTAGCTGTTTTAAAAACTGGTAGCGATGAAGGTAACATTACAATGAAAGCAAACTTACTATTCATTGTATTCACTTACATGTTCCACACAATCGGTGAGTTATTCTTATCACCAATCGGATTATCTATGGTAAGTGCAATCGCTCCTGTTAAACTAGCATCATTATTAATGGGTGTATGGTTAGCTGGTACTGGCTTCGCAAACTTATTAGCAGGACAATTAGCCGCTTTCACTCAATCTTTAGGATATTTAGAAGTATTCGCAAGCATCGGTATTATCGTAATTGTACTGGGATTAGTACTTCTTATGTTCTCTAAGAAAATTGCACATATGATGGAATAACAAAAAGACGCTTCTAAAATTAGAAGCGTCTTTTTTATTATTTCTCCTCTAAAGCTGTCACGTCCACATGAACGCTCTCACCAGGATTAGATACATCATACACTTGAGCACTCCCCTTCTGCTCATCACAGCTCTCAATCCATACTGGTACGCCCTCATATGTAACGTCAATTCTACTTGAAGAAGATAAGATTTGTTTCACACGTTTCACATCCATACTACTATCCCTCCTTTTGCTTACTACACTCCTTTCTATTTTTTCTTTTCCTTTTAGAATATATTCGGTAAGGCAGCATATTGATTAATAGTCATTTCTACCTCACATGCTAATATTTACTCTCTCGCTACCTTTCTGACAAATAAAAAAAGACGTATATTCTACACGTCTTTTTCCATAATATTCAAATTTTAAGAAAATAATGTTTTTACTACCGCACTTACTTTATCATTATGGATTTGATAATACACTTCTAATCCTCGTCTTTCAAAGCGCACTACTTTATTTTGCTTTAACTTCGTTAAATGTTGTGAAACCGTTGATTGCGGAATTTCTAACACTTCCTGTAGTTGTGTTACATTACATGTTCCTCTTTGCATAAGTTCCATTACTAGACGTAGACGAAGTGGGTGAGCTAACGCTCTTAACATTTGTACATCTTCTTCTGAAATACGACATTCGAATTGATTTTGGTTCATAAAGTTCCCCTCATTTTCGTTTTTATTTGCGTTTTT